>NZ_JBHJRX010000006.1:0-117340 GCF_042268605.1 Streptomyces sp. NPDC056296
GACGCGCACGAGCCGGGCTCGCGCCCCACAGCGGCGCGGACGACGCGGGCCGGGCCACTGACGGCACTGACCGGCCTCGACCACTGACGCGCACGAGCCGGGCTCGCGCCCCACAGCGGCGCGGACGACGCGGGCCGGGCCACTGACGGCACTGACCGGCCTCGACCACTGACGCGCACGAGCCGGGCTCGCGCCCCACAGCGGCGCGGACGACGCGGGCCGGGCCACTGACGGCACTGACCGGCCTCGACCACTTACGCGCACGAGCCGGGCTCGTGCCCCACGGCGGCGCGGGCGACGTGGGCCGGGCCACTGACGGCACTGACCGGCCTCGACCACTGACGCGCACGAGCCGGGCTCGCGCCCCACAGCGGCGCGGACGACGCGGGCCGGGCCACTGACGGCACTGACCGGCCTCGACCACTGACGCGCACGGGTCGGCGGGCCTCACCCCAGCGGAACGCTCACCTCCCCGGCGCCCTCCGCGCTCGCCCCGCCGGCGACGCGCACGGTGAACGGGCGGTCGGTGCCGCTCGCCGTGACCCGCAGGAGGTCCCCGTCGCGCCGCACGCGGAACGTCGCGGCGGGCGTGCCCAGCAGGTCGGGCACCGTGACCTCGGTCGCGTAGTCGGGTCCGGCGGGCGGGTGGACCAGCAGGGCCGGGGCGTCCAGCCAGTCGCCGTCGGGGCGGCGGTCGTCGGAGGCCAGCGGCAGGACGGCGCCCTCGCGGACGTAGAGCGGCAGGCTGTCGTAGTCGTGCCGTTCGGTGCGCCAGGCCGGTCCGGTGACGCGCTCGCCGCTCAGGAGGTGGGTCCAGGTGCCCTCGGGGAGATAGACCTCGACCTCGCCGTCCTCGGTGAAGACCGGGGCGACCAGGAGGTCGGGGCCGAGCATGTACTGGCGGTCCAGCGGGCGGCAGCCCGGGTCGTGCGGGTACTCCAGGAGCATCGGCCGCATCATCGGCACGCCGGTGCGGTGGGCCTCGGCGGCGACGCCGTACAGGTAGGGCATCAGGCGGTGCTTGAGGAGGGTGAAGCTCCGGGCGACGCCGACCGCCTCCTCGCCGAACTCCCACGGCACCCGGTAGGAGGAGGAGCCGTGCAGGCGGCTGTGCGAGGAGAGCAGGCCGAAGGCCAGCCAGCGCTTGAAGACCGCCGGGTCGGGCGTGCCCTCGAAGCCGCCGATGTCGTGGCTCCAGAAGCCGAAGCCGCTCAGGGACAGGGACAGGCCGCCCCGCAGCGACTCGGCCATCGCCTCGAAGGACGACCAGCAGTCGCCGCCCCAGTGGACGGGGTACTGCTGGCCGCCCGCGGTCGCGGAGCGGGCGAAGAGCACGGCCTCGCCCTGTCCGCGCTCCTTCTCCAGGAGTTCGAAGACGGTGCGGTTGAAGAGGTGGGTGTAGTAGTTGTGCATGCGCTCCGGGTCGGAGCCGTCGTGCCAGACGACGTCGGTGGGGACGCGCTCGCCGAAGTCGGTCTTGAAGCAGTCCACGCCCTGGTCGAGCAGCGGCTTGAGTTTTCCGGCGTACCAGTCGCGGGCGGTGGGGCTGGTGAAGTCGACCAGGCCCATGCCCGCCTGCCACAGGTCCCACTGCCAGACGTCGCCGTCCGGCCGGCGCACCAGGTGGCCGAGGGCGGCGGCCTCGTCGAAGAGCGGGGACTTCTGGGCGATGTAGGGGTTGATCCAGGCGCTGACCTTCAGCCCCTTGGCCTTGAGCCGGGCGAGCATGCCGTCCGGGTCGGGGAAGACGTCCGGGTCCCACTCGAAGTCGCACCACTGGTACTCGCGCATCCAGAAGCAGTCGAAGTGGAAGACGGACAGCGGGATGCCCCGCTCGGCCATGCCGTCGACGAACCTCGTCACCGTCTCCTCGTCGTAGGAGGTGGTGAACGACGTGGTGAGCCACAGGCCGAAGGACCAGGCGGGCGGCAGGGCGGGGCGGCCGGTGAGGGCGGTGTAGCGGGTGAGGACGTCCTTCGGGGTGGGGCCGGCGACGACGTAGTACTCCAGCGTCTGATCCTCGACGCTGAACTGCACCTGGCCGACGGACTCGGAACCGACCTCGAAGGAGACGGCGCCGGGGTGGTTGACGAAGACGCCGTAGCCGCGTGAGGAGAGGTAGAACGGGATGTTCTTGTAGGCCTGTTCGCTGCTGGTGCCGCCGTCGGCCTGCCACATGTCGACGACCTGGCCGTTCTTCACGAACGGGGTGAAGCGCTCGCCGAGGCCGTAGATCTGCTCACCGACGCCGAGCGCGAGCCGGCTCAGCATGTGGTGGCCGCCGTCGCCGGTGGTGGCGAACGCGGTGCTCTTGGCGTCGGCGCGGGTCAGCTCGCGTCCGTCCGCGTCGTGGAAGGTGAGGCCCCAGGGGCCCTCGCGGTCCAGGCGGAGGGACAACGGGCCGCTGGTCAGCTCGGTGACCGTGCCGTCCTGGTGTACCGCGCCGGCGCCGTCCGCCGCGCCCGTGAGGGCGAAGTCGGGACCCGGCCGGCGTTTTCCGGCGTGGTGGGTGACGCGGACGCCGATGACGCCCTCGGCGGGAGAGAAGCACTCGACCGTGAGGAGCGGCGCGTTGAGCGTGTCCCCCCTCCGCGTCACCTTCTTCACGGCGGCATGGGCAGTGAAGCGCTTCGATTCGGGGCGCACATCGCGTACTTCAGTGGCGTACGAGAGATGCACGCCCTCGCGGATGAGCCAGAAGCCGTCGGTGAACTTCATGATCTTCCTCGGGTGGGACGGGAGCTGTCGGATGGGAGCACGGGGGCCGTCTCACAGCATTTTGATCGTACACAAAACAAACCCGGGCGAGGAGGTCCCCGAACCGGGCTCACTGCGCTGAACAGGCATTATTACCCATGAGAACAGTTCACTCACCCCCCGAAGTGGCGAGACCGAGGCCACTTTGCTCTAGCGCGACAGCAGGCCCTTGACGTATTAGTCATCACATCAAACAAAACGGTCCGGCAAGGAAGCCGGACGGTACGACAGCAAGGGCCGCACCATGTCGAAGCGCTTCACCTCCCTCGCCTTGACAGCACATCCTCCGGCTGCCACGCGCCGCGGGCGAGGACGCTCACGCCGAGCCGTCACCCCGTTCGCCGCCGTCTCCGTCCTCGTCGCCGGGGCGGCGCTCACGGGCTGCGGACAGCAGCGCGACGCCGACGTGTACACCGTGATGAACTCATCGACCGACGAGTCGTACCACCGCTGGGACGCGGAGGCGATGGCCCGCTGCGGCAAGCAGCTGGGCATCACCATCGAGCAGCAGAGCGTCCCGGCGTCGCAGGTGATGACGAAGGCACTGCGCATGGCATCGTCCAAGTCGCTGCCGGACATCGTGCAGTTCGACGCGTCCGAGATGCCGACCTTCGCCGACGCCGGCGGACTGGTCGACCTGCGGACCCTCGGACTGAGCACCGAGGAGATCCCCAAGGGCATCGTCGACTTCGGCTCGTACGAGGGGACGTACTACGGCGCGGCCCGGTCCGTGAACACGCTCGCGCTCTTCTACAACAAGGACGTCCTCGACGAGGCGGGCGTCGAGGTGCCCACCACCTGGGCGCAGTTGCGCGAGAGCGCGGAGAAGCTCACCGAGGGCAAGCGGTACGGGCTGGCGCTCAGCGCGGGCGGCGCGGAGGACGGCGTCTTCCAGTTCATGCCGTTCATGTGGTCCAACGGCGGTGACGAGACCAAGCTGGACAGCCCGCAGGTCGTCGAAGCCCTCGACTACTGGAAGGGCCTGCTGAAGGACGGTTCGCTGTCGAAGTCGACGGTCAACTGGACGCAGGCGGACGTCAACGACCAGTTCATGGCCGGCAACGCGGCGATGATGATCAACGGGCCGTGGCAGGTGGAGACACTCAACACCGACAAGTCGCTGCACTGGGGCATCGCGCCGATCCCCGTGCCCGAGGCCGGCGACGACTCGGTGGGCCCGCTCGGCGGTGCGGTGCTCACCGTGCCCAACACCGGGGACGAGGCAAGGGAGAAGACCGCAGGCAAGATCGTCGCCTGTCTGGCGAGCGAGAAGGAGCAGCTGACCTACGCGCTCAACAGCTGGATGGTCCCGGCCAACGCGAAGGCCGCCGCCGTCTGGCGCGAACGGGTGCCCGAGCTGGACTCCCTCGCCGACCAGGTGGCCGTCGCGCGGTCCCGCACCGCGAAGCTCGGCGCCGGCTGGTCGAGCGTGTCACTCGCCCTGCAGAGCGCCTTCCAGTCCGCCCTGACCGGCCAGTCCAGTGAGACCGCCCTGAAGCGCGCCCAGCAGCGGGCCACGAGCGGGAACTGAGGTACGCGCCCATGAGCACCACATCCACCGTCACCGCGCAGGCGCCCGCCGAGGCGTCCACGACGGCCGCCGCGCCGGACCCGGCCCGGCTCAGGCGCCGGCGCAGGTTCGCGCAGTGGGGGTTCGTCGCCCCCGCCGTCGTCTTCATGCTGCTGTTCTTCGGCTACCCGCTCGTCCGCAACGTCGTGATGAGCTTCCAGCACTACACACCGAAGACCTTCTTCACCGGTGAGGCGCCCTTCAACGGCACCGACAACTGGTCCGACGTGTTCCAGGACGCCCTGTTCGGCAAGGCGCTGTGGCACACCCTCGTCTTCACCGCGGGTTCGCTGCTCGGGCAGTTCTGCATCGGCTTGGCGCTCGCGGTGTTCTTCAGCCGCCGCTTCCCGCTGAACGGGGTGCTCCGCTCGCTGATCCTGTTGCCCTGGCTGGTGCCCATGGTGGTGTCCGGCATCGTCTGGCGCCGCATCCTCGACCAGGACACGGGCGTGCTGAACTCGTTCCTGGAAACCGTCGGGATCGGCGGCAGCACGCCTTGGCTGACCAGCCCGGAGATGGCCCTGGTGTCGGTCATCCTGGTCAACATCTGGATCGGCATCCCGTTCAACATGGTCATCCTCTACGGCGGTCTCCAGGAGATCCCGAGGGAACTGCACGAAGCGGCCGCCCTTGACGGCGCCTCGGCCTGGCGGACCTTCCGCTCCGTCACCCTGCCGTTGCTCAGGCCCGTCGTCACGGTCGTGCTCGTCCTCGGCTTCATGTCGACGGTCAAGATCCTCGACCTGATCCTCGCCCTCACCGACGGCGGACCCGCCGACGCCACCCAGACGCTCGGCACGCTGACGTACCAGAACTCCTTCGTGCAGCTGGACTTCGGCGCGGGCGCCGTCGTCGGCAACGTACTCATCCTGATCTCCGCCGTGTTCGCGGTGTTCTACCTGCGGGCCAACCGCACCGAGGGGAAGTGACCGACGATGGCAACCCACACGCCCACCGCGTCCCGGCGCCGCTGGGGCTCCACCGCCGCCGGTGTGCTCGTCCTCGCCGTGATGCTGTTCCCGCTGTACTGGATGCTCAACACCGCGCTCCAGCCCGAGTCGGGGCTGCTCCAGGTCGACCCGGTGCCGGACGGCCTGGATCTGTCCGGCTTCTCCAAGGCCATCAGCGACCAGGGCGGGCACCTGCTGACCTCGCTGGCCGTCTCGCTCGGCGCGGTCGCCATCTGCCTGGCGATCTCGGCGCCGGCGGCGTACGGGCTGGCGCGGTTCGGGCTGCGCGGCTCGCGCACCATCGTGTTCGGCACGCTGATCACCCAGATGGTGCCGGGCATCGTCATCGCCAACGCGCTCTACAACTCGTACGTCGATCTGGGCCTGGTCAACTCCTACTTCGGCCTGATGCTGGCGGACGCCTCGCTGGGCATCCCGTTCTCCATCGTGCTGATGCGCTCCTTCATGGTGTCGATCCCGGGCGAGGTGATCGAGGCGGCGCAGATCGACGGTGCCGGGCCGGTGCGGACGTTCGTGCGGGTGGTGCTGCCGATGAGCCGCAACTCGCTGATCACGTCGGGGCTGTTCGCGTTCCTGTTCTCGTGGAGCGACTTCATGTTCGCGCTCACCCTGAACACGACCGACGACGTCAAGCCGATCACCCTGGGTATCTACCAGTACATCGGCGCGCACGTCGGCGACTGGGGCTCGGTGATGGCCGCCTCCGTGCTCTCCGCGGTGCCGGCGGCGATCCTGCTCGTCCTGGCCCAGAAGTACATCGCCGCCGGGATCACCGGCGGATCCGTCAAGTGACCACGTCTGTTCAGGAGATGAGCTGCACAGCATGAGTGAGTACCCCAGCTTCCCGCCCGGTTTCGTCCTCGGCGCCGCGACCGCGTCGTACCAGATCGAGGGCGCGGCACGGGAGGACGGCCGCGGCCCGTCGATCTGGGACACCTACAGCCACACCCCCGGCCTGGTGGCGAACGGCGAGACCGGCGACGTGGCCTGCGACCATTACCACCGCTACCCCGATGACGTGGCGCTGCTGCGCGACCTGGGCGTGGACTCGTACCGCTTCTCGATCGCCTGGCCGCGCGTCGTGCCGGAGGGTTCGGGCGCGGTGAATCCGAAGGGGCTGGACTTCTACTCCCGCCTGGTCGACGAGCTGCTCGCGGCGGGCATCGAGCCGGCCGCCACCCTCTACCACTGGGACCTCCCGCAGGCCCTGGAGACGCCGTCCAACAGCGGCTCCGCCGCGGCAGGCGGCTGGCGGGTACGGGAGACGGCGGAGCGGTTCGCCGAGTACACGGCCGTGGTCGCGGAGCACCTGGGCGACCGGGTGCCGCGCTGGATCACGCTCAACGAGCCGTGGTGCAGCTCCTTCCTCGGCTACTCCATCGGCCGGCACGCACCCGGCGCGAAGGAGGGCCGGGGCGCGCTGGCCGCCGCCCACCACCTGCTGGTCGGCCACGGTCTGGCGATGTCGGCGCTGCGGGCGGCCGGGGTGCGCGAGGCCGGCATCACGCTCAACCTGGACCGCAACCTGCCGGCCACCGACTCCGCCGCCGACCTGGCGGCCGTGGTCCGCGCGGACACGCAGCACAACCTGGTGTGGACCGAGCCGATCCTCGCGGGCCGCTACCCGGCCACCGAGGAGGAGACGTGGGGCGAGCTGATCACCGGGGAGGACTTCCGGCGGGACGGCGACCTGGAACTGATCTCCCAGCCGCTGGACTTCCTCGGCGTCAACTACTACCGGCCGATCGTGGTCGCCGACGCCCCGCACCGCGAGAGCGACCCGGCGCGGCGCGTGGCGACCGACAACCGCTACGAGGAGGTCCGGCTCCCCGGCGTCCGGCACACCGCGATGAACTGGCCGGTCGTCCCGGACTCCTTCACCGACCTGCTCGTCCGGCTGAAGAAGCAGTACGGTGACGCGCTGCCACCGATCCACATCACGGAGAACGGCTCGGCGGAGGACGACGCGCCCGCCGCCGACGGCACGGTGCACGACGCCGACCGCGTCGCCTACCTGCGCGACCACCTCACCGCGCTGCGGGCGGCGATGGACGCGGGCGTGGACGTACGCGGCTACTACGTGTGGTCGCTGCTGGACAACTTCGAGTGGGCGTACGGCTACGACAAGCGGTTCGGCATCGTCCGGGTCGACTACCCCACGCAGGAGCGCACACCGAAGGACAGCTATCGCTGGTACCGGGAGATGATCGCCGCGAACCGCGCCTGACGGTGAGCGCCGGGGGCCTCGGCCGGGCGGGCGCCCGGCCCACCCGCGTCAGCTCCGCTCGCGCTCGGCGTACGCCGCCGGGTCGGCCAGCACCTCGCGGACGATCACGCCGGCCGCGCCCCGGGCCGCGTCACCGAGGGAGGACGACGCGCGCAGCCGCTTCCCGCCCTCGCTCCACAGCCCCGAGACGACGCGGAGCGCGAGTTCCCGGTCGACGGCGGGGGCCAGCCAGTCCATCAGCTCGCGGTAGACACCGCCGAGCATCACCGCGTCGGGGTCGAAGAGGTTCACCGCGCCCGACACCACGACGCCCAGCTGCCGCCCGGCATGCTCGATCGCCGACAGGGCGGCCGGGTCGCCCCGCCGGGCACGGCGTTCGAGTTCGGCGACGCCCTGCACGCCCGCGTCCGCGTCGATGCCCGCGGCCCCCAGCAGCGCGGCCTGGCCGGCGTACTGCTCCAGGCAACCGCGAGCCCCGCACCGGCACAACGGTCCGTCCGGATCGACGACCATGTGCCCGATCTCCCCGGCGAAGCCGTGCGCGCCGCGCAGCAGTTCGCCGCCCAGCACCAGGGCACCGCCGATGCCGATCTCGCCGGTCAGGTACAGGAAGCTGCGCACGCCCTCGGTGCCCGCGCCGAACCACAGCTCGGCGAGGGCGGCGGTATTGGCCTCGTTGTCGGAGCTGACCGGCAGGGGGCGCTGGGCGGGGCGCAGGGCGAGGAGCGCCTGGGCGAACAGCCCCTCGACCGCGACCCGTTGCCAGCCCAGGTTGGGGGCCTGGCGCACGGTGCCGCCGGTCACCAGGCCCGGCAGCGCGACGTGGACGCCGGCCGGCGCGAGGTCCTGTTCGGCCGCCGAACCGATGGCGCGGGCCGCCAGCCGGGCCGCACGGGCCAGCACCTCGGAGGGCTGGACCCCGCGGTTGTCGAAGTGCTCCACGAGCCGGACCCGGTCGGTGCCGGCGAGGTCGACGACGCATACGGTGACGTAGTCGATGTTGATCTCGACACCGAGGCCAGCCGGGCCCGACCTGGACACCTTCAGGACGGTGCCGGGCCGCCCCGCCTGACCGCTGCTGGTCTTGCCCCACTCGGAGACGAAGCCGTACTCCAGCAACTGCTCGACGAGGGACGACACCGCCGCACGCGTCAGTCCGACATGCGTGGCGATACCGGCCCTGGTCGACTCCCCCGCGTCGTGCACGGCCCTCAGGACCAGGCTGAGGTTGTGCCGTCTGACCGTGGCCTTGTCGGCCTTCGGCTCCAGGGGGGTGAGGTTGTTCTTCATGGTGGTGTCGAGCGTATGCGACGCCAGGGGCGCCGCCCCGTGGCCCCGCGCCCGGCCGGGACGCCCTTGCCCCACCCTCGGCCCCGCGCCCGGCCGGGACGCCCTTGCCCCACCCTCGCTCCACCCCTAGCCTGACTTTGTGCCGCAAATAAACAAAGCCCGATCGCACAACGCCGTGCCGGGCCCCAGCGACAACCTCACCCGCCTCCGCATCGCCCTGACCGCCTTCTTCGCGCTCGACGGCTTCGTGTTCGCCGGCTGGGTCGTGCGGATCCCCGCCATCAAGGAGCAGACCGGCGCCTCCGCCAGCGCCCTGGGCATGGCGCTGCTCGGTGTCTCGGCGGGTGCCGTCGTCACCATGACGCTCACCGGACGGCTCGTCCGCCGCTACGGCAGCCACTCCGTCACCGTCGCCTGCGCGGTCCTGCTCTGCCTCAGCATCGCCCTGCCCCCGCTCACCCACTCCGCGCTCGCGCTCGGCGCCGTACTGCTCGTGTTCGGCAGCGCGTACGGCGGGATCAACGTCGCCTTCAACAGCGCCGCCGTCGACCTCGTCGCCGTACTGCGGCGCCCGATCATGCCCAGTTTCCACGCGGCGTTCAGCCTGGGCGGCATGATCGGCGCCGGGCTCGGCGGACTCGTCGCCGGGTCTCTGTCGCCGGTGCGGCACCTGCTCGGTCTCACCGTGATCGGCCTGCTCGTCACGCTGGTCGCGGGTCGCGCCCTGCTGCGCTGCGAACCCGCCGTGCCGCCGGACCGTACCGACCGGGCCGCCAGCGCCCCGCGCCGGCTCGACCGCCGTACGCGCCGCCTCGTCATCACCTTCGGCCTGATCGCCCTGTGCACGGCGTACGGCGAGGGCGCCATGGCCGACTGGGGCGCCCTGCACCTGGAGCAGGACCTCGACGCGTCGCCGGGCATGGCGGCGGCGGGCTACTCCTGCTTCGCGCTCGCCATGACCGTCGGCCGGCTGACCGGCACGACGCTGCTGGAGCGCCTCGGCCGGACGACCACGGTGGTGGCCGGCGGCACGACCGCCGTGGCCGGCATGCTGCTCGGCTCGCTCGCCCCCTCCGTATGGGCGGCGCTGTTCGGCTTCGCGATCACCGGGCTCGGGCTCGCCAACATCTTCCCGGTCGCGGTCGAACGGGCCGGCGCGCTGGGCGGCCCCAGTGGTGTCGCGACGGCGTCCACCCTGGGCTACGGCGGCATGCTGCTCGGGCCGCCCGCCATCGGCTTCATGGCCGACTGGTTCTCCCTGCCCGCCGCGCTCACCAGTGTGGCGGCGCTGGCGGCGGTGGCGGTACTCGTCGCGATCGCGACCCGACGCGCGGCGGCATCGGGCTGAGGCGACGAGAGCTGGGGCGCACCTGCCGACCCGGAGGGGAACGAGTTCTGCGTCCTGGCGGGCCGCCGGCCCCGATCGACGCTTCGGTCCTTCCCCTCCAGCCCCTTCCATCCGGCACACTCCCTGCCATGGAGACTGCCACGTTCATCGAAATCCTGGACCGCGAGGGTGTGTTGCTCGCCGCGGCCGCCGAGTCGGCGGGCGCCGACGCCAAGGTGCCGACCTGCCCCGGCTGGCAGGTGCGGGACCTGCTGCGGCACACGGGGATGGTGCACCGCTGGGCCGCGGCGATCGTCGCCGGGGGCCACACCGGCCCCATCCCCGACGGCGGCCTGCCCGACCTCGACGGCTCCGCGCTCCTGACCTGGTTCCGGGAGGGCCACGGGCAGCTCGTCGACACCCTCGCCGGCGCCTCGCCCGACGTGCGCTGCTGGCACTTCCTGCCCGCGCCGTCGCCCCTGGCCTTCTGGGCCCGGCGGCAGGCGCACGAGACGACCGTGCACCGCATCGACGCCGAGTCGGCCAGGGGTGGCGTCCCCACCGGCATCGACACGGACTTCGCCGTGGACGGCATCGACGAGTTGCTGTGCGCCTTCCACGCCCGCCCGAAGAGCGCGGTCCGCACCGAGGAGCCCCGCACACTGCGGGTGCGGGCGACGGACGCGCCCGGCGCCGTGTGGACCGTGCGGCTGTCGGCGCGGCCACCGGAGACGGAGCGCGGCGACGCCGGGGACACCGACTGCGAGCTGACCGGACCCGCCGCCCGGCTGTACCCGGCGCTGTGGAACCGCCACCCGTTCCCCGAGGTGACCGGCGACGCCTCCCTCGCCGCGTTGTGGCGTGAGAGGTCGGGCGTCACCTGGAACTGAGCCCCGGCGGTTGCGGTCGACGCCGCGCTGCCGAATCGGCGCCGGTCTGGGAAACTTGCCGGCATGGACACCTACGGGGGACGGCGTACGCAGGGCGAGCGGGACGCGATCACGGTCGAGATCGGGTACGCGCTGTGCAGCGCCGTGTTCGCGGCGGCCGTGCTGTTCGGGGCCGTGGCGGGGCCGGCGTACCTCTTCGGCCTGCCGTCCGGCGTGCGGGGCGTGCTCGTCGGCTCGGGTGCGGTGCTGGCCGTGGCGGTGTTCTTCGTCCGTGTGGTGAGCGTGCTGGTCCGGTTCGCGCGCGGCGATCAGCCCAGCCAGCCCGGCCGCACCAACCCCGACTCGTAGGCCAGCACGACCAGTTGGGCCCGGTCGCGGGCGCCCAGCTTCACCATCGTGCGGCTGACGTGGGTCTTGGCGGTGAGGGGGCTGACGACCAGACGCCGGGCGATCTCCTCGTTGGACAGGCCGATGCCGACCAGGGCCATCACCTCCCGTTCCCGCTCGGTCAGCCGGGCCAGTTCACCGGCCGCCGCGGGTTCCTTGGAACGGGCCGCGAACTCGCCGATCAGGCGGCGCGTCACCCCCGGCGAGAGCAGCGCGTCGCCGTCGACCACCGCCCGTACGGCGCGCAGGAGTTCCTCGGGCTCGGTGTCCTTGACCAGGAAGCCGGAGGCACCGGAGCGGATCGCCTCGAAGACGTACTCGTCGAGTTCGAAGGTGGTGAGCATGACGACTTTCACGTCCCGCAGCCCGGCGTCCCCGGTGATCCGGCGGGTCGCGGCCAGGCCGTCGAGGAGGGGCATGCGGATGTCCATCAGGACGACGTCGGGGCGCAGTTCGCGGATCGCGCGCACCGCCTCCTCGCCGTCGGCGGCCTCACCGGCCACCTCGATGTCCGGCTGCGCGTCCAGCAGCGCCCGGAAGCCGGCCCGTACCAGTGACTGGTCGTCGGCGAGCAGTACGCGGATCACCGGTCCTCCTCCTTGACGTCCTTGGCGCTCTTGTGGCTCTTGTCGTCCTCGGTGATTCTCACGTCGATCGGCAGGGCCGCGAGCACCCGGAAGCCGCCGTCGGGGCGCGGGCCCGCCTCGATGGTGCCACCCAGCGCCGCCGCCCGCTCCCGCATCCCGGCCAGCCCGTTGCCGCTGCCGCCCGCCTCGGCGCCGGTCGCGGGACCGTCGTCGTCGACGCGCAGCCGCAGCGTGTTGCCGTCCCGGCCGACGTGCACCCGCGCGTGCCGCGAACCCGAGTGCCGTACGACGTTGGTGAGGGCCTCCTGGACGATGCGGAACGCGGCCAGGTCGGTACCGGGCGAGAGCCGCGGCACCTCCCCTTCGACCTCGACGGTGAGACCCGCGCTCGCCGCCTGCTCGACCAGTTCGGGAAGCCGGTCCAGCCCGGGGGCCGGCGCGCGGGGCGCGTCTCCGGGGCTGCGGAGCGTGTCCAGGACCTGGCGCACCTCGCCGAGCGCCTCCTTGCTCTTGGCCTTGATGGTGGTGAGCGCGGTACGGGCCTGCTCCGGATCGGTGTCGAGGAGGGCGAGACCGACGCCGGCCTGCACATTGATGACGGAGATGCTGTGGGCGAGGACGTCGTGCAGTTCGCGGGCGATCCGCAGCCGCTCCTCGTCCGCGCGCCGCCTGGCCGCCTGGGCCCGTTCGGCCCGCTCCCGCGCCCACTGCTCGCGCCGGGTCCGGGTCAGCTCCGACAGGGCCACGATCGCCACCACCCAGGTGGCGATCACGATCTCCTGGCCCCAGGACGCGGCCGAGTCACCGGACGGTGGCAGCCACTGGTAGAGCCAGTGCGTCAGCAGGGCCAGCCCGGCCCACATCGTCCCCATCGCCGCCCACGCGGCTCTGCGGTGCCCGGCGACGACGGCGCTGAAGCAGGCCACCGCGACTGCCACGAACACCGGCCCGTACGGGTATCCGACGAAGAGGTAGACGAGGGTGGTGACCGCCGTACCGAACACCACGGGCACCGGGTACCGCCGCCGCCACAGCAGCGCTGCTCCCGTCAGGAACAGCAGCACGCGCGCGAAGGGGTCCAGCGGGACCCGCTCGCTCTCCTGCGCGTGGGCGGCGAAGTTGGAGCCGACCAGCACGAACGCCGTGATCAACGCCGTGGAGCGCCAGGGCCACCGGGCGTGGTGCTCCTCCTCGCCCCGGTGGTTCCACCACGGGGGCCCGTGCCGCCACCACTGCGGCGGCCCGCCCCCGTGCTCGCGCTGTCCGTCCATGACCGCCACGCTAGACGCCGTGTGCCGCGGGCGGCGTCACCCGCGCGTGGTGATCACACGTACTCCCGGCGAAGTACGTCCTCCCCGCCCTGGTCATCCTCCCCGCCCGGGCCGTCCGCCCTGTCCGCCGGGGTCCGGGCCGGCGCCTCCTTCACCCGGAGGCGGCGCAGCGGTCGGGGCGCCCACCAGTTCGCGCGTCCCGCGAGCCGCATCGTCACCGGCAGCAGCACCACCCGGATGAGGGTGGCGTCCACGAGGATCGTCAGGGCCGTGCCGATCCCCAGTTCCTTGAGGAACACGACGCCGCCGGTGGCGTACGACAGGAAGGACAGCGCGAGGATGCCGGCCGCGGCGGTGATCAGCGGGGCGCTGCGCCGGATGCCCTCGCCGACCGCGCGTACGGTGTCCCCGGTGCGCTCGTGCTCCTCCGTGATGCGCGCCAGCAGGAAGACCTCGTAGTCCATGGACAGGCCGTACGCCACGCAGAACATCAGCACCGGGATGCTGGGCTCGATGGAACCGGTCGGGGTGAAGCCGAGCAGCCCGGACAGGTGCCCGTCCTGGAAGACCCACACCAGGCAGCCGAACATCACGGACAGACTGAGCAGGTTCAGCACGGTCGCCTTGGCGGGCAGCAGCACACTGCCCGTCATGAGGAAGAGGATCACGTACGTGGCCACCAGCACGATCCCGACGGCGTACGGCAGCCGGTCCAGGAGCGTGGCGCGGAAATCGGTGGTCTCGCCGGGGTAGCCGCCGACCATGGCGGGCGCCGGGGCCGGGGTGTCCCGGACGCGCTCGACGAAGGCGGGGACGTCGCCGTACATGGCCTCCTGCGTGGGTACGACAGCCAGCCGCACCCGCCCGTCCGGTGCCGTCAGGCGGTCCTGGCCGGGGGCACCCGTGCGCTCGCCCTGGCGGTAGGTGCCCTCAGGCGCGTCGACCTGGAACACGCCGGGGAGCCGGGAGAGCGCGGCGGCGTACGCGCTCGTGCCGGCGCCCTGGCCCGGGGCGACTCCCTCCAGTCCTTCCAGGACGACCTGGACCGTGTCCGTGGGTTCGGCGGGGAACTCCCGGTGCACGATCTCGGAGGTGGTGCGCGAGGAGGTGCCCTCGGGCAGGGTGCGTTCGTCGGGCAGCCCGAAGCGCAGGCCCAGCAGCGGCGAGGCGGCCACCAGCAGCACGGTGAGGACCCCGGCGCCCGCCAGGAACGGGCGGCGCATGGCCGCGAGCGCGGTGCGGTGCCAGAAGCCGGAGGCGGGCACGGTGGGCCGCTCGACGCGGTGGCCCCAGCGGGCGAGCGCGGCGGGCAGGAACAACACGGCCCCGGCGACAGCGGTGAGTACGACGAAGACGCCCGCGTACGCGAACGAGCTGAGGAAGAAGAAGGGGAACACCAGCAGCGCGCACAGCGACACCGCGACCGTGACCCCGCTGAAGACGACCGTCCGCCCGGCGGCGCGGGTCGCCCCGACGACCGCCTCCGGCTGGGCGTGCCCGGCGGCGCGCTCCTCGCGGTAGCGGTTGATCACGAACAGGCCGTAGTCGACGCCCAGTCCCAGGCCGAGGACGAGCGCGAGGTTCGCGGCGAACGTCGACACCTCCGTGACCTGCGCGACCGCCCGCAGCCCGGCGAGCGTGCCGACCACGGAGAACAGGCCGACGGCCACGGTCAGCAGCGCGGCGACGGTGCGCCGGTAGACCAGGATCAGCAGGAGCAGTACGGCCGGCAGGGCGAACAGCTCGGCGCGCAGGAAGTCGGCGCGGGCCTGCTCGCCGACCTGCCGGGAGATCTCCTCCTGGCCGCCCACCCGGACGTCGAGTTCGGGGGTCGTGCGGGTCAATTCCGCCGACAGGGTGGCGAGTTCCTCGCGTGTCTCGGTGGCCGTGCCTTCGAGGCGGGCGAGGATCAGGGCCCGGCGGCCGTCCTCCCCGCGCAGGGCCGCGCTCCTGGCGTCCCAGTACGCGGTGACGTCCGTGACGAGCGGCAGATCCCCTACCTCGGCGGCCAGTTCACGGGCGGCCCGTTCGGTGCGCGGGCTGTCCACGTCGCCGTCCCGGGCCGTGACCAGGAGGGCGAGGTTGGGGTTTCCGGTGCGGAAGTGCTCGCGCAGCCGGTCGCCGGCGTGCACGGACTCCGTGCCGGGAGCGTCCCAGCGGGAGAGGTCGAGGTCGCTCTGCGCGCCGGCGCCGTACGCGCCGAGGCCGAGGAGGGCGAGCAGGAAGCCGAGCAGCACCGCGCGGCTGCGCCGCACGGCCAGGCGGCCGAGCCGGGTGAGCATGGAGGGGCCTTTCTACCGACGGGTTGGTCCGCACACCGTCGGCCCGGCCGCTGGAAGGACGGCTGGAAGGACCGCTGGAAGATCCACTGGAATGCGGAGCCCGGGATACGCTCGACGCATGGGTGAGGGGACATCGGGGGCGTCGGCGGCATCGGTGACGACGGGTTCGGTGACGACGGGACCGACCGGCGCGACGGGCGCCCTGCGCTGCGAACTGCTCGGCCCGCTGCGCGCGTTGCGCGACGGCGTGGAGATCCCGCTCGGCCCGCCGAAGCAGCGTGCGGTGCTCGCGGTCCTGCTCCTGCAGGAGGGCCGCCCGATCTCGTACGACGGTCTGGTCGAAGCCCTGTGGGGCGGGGCACCGCCGGTACACGTGCGCAATCTCGTGCAGAAGTACGTCTCCGGGCTGCGGCGCGCACTCGGCGACGGCGCGGAGCTGGCGTGGACCGGGAGCGGCTACCGTCTCACCGGGGTCCAGGCCGACGACCTGCGGCAGCGTCGGGAACTGGTGGCGGAGGCAGTGGCCGCCCGCGACACCGGCGAGCTGAGCCGGGCCACCGAACTGGCCGGGCGGGCGGAGGAGTTGTGGCGCGGCGAGTTCGCCGAAGGCCTCCAGGTGCCCTACCTGGCGGCGGAAAGGCTGCGCTGGGCCGAGAAACGGCTCACCGTCCTGGAGGCTCGGCTGGCCGGCCAGATCGACCTCGGGCACTCCTTCGAGTACGTCCACGAACTAGTCCGGCTCGTGGCGGCACACCCCTTGCGGGAGCGCCTCAGCGAACTGCTCATGCTCGCCCTGCACCGCGCGGGCCGTCCCGCCGACGCGCTCACCGCGTACGAGGCGGTACGGCAGCGGCTCGCCGAGGCGATGGGCGCCGACCCGGGGCCCGGACTACGGTCCCTGCACGCGCGCATCCTGCGGCAGGAACCGGCATCGGCGCCCGGGGTTTCGACCGGGGTCGCGGTGGGGGGCGGGGTCAGGGTCGCGGTCGATTGAGGAACGCCGAGGTCCCCTGAGCCCTGCACCACACCGCACCGCCCCCGCACCGCACCGCCCGGCCCCGCCCCACTACGGGAAGACCAGGCCCACCCCATGGGCGAGCCGTTCCGCCGCGTGGCGGAAGAACGTCTCCCGGTCCTCCACGACCCGGTTGAACTGCCCGAACAACTCGAACCCGATCAGCCCGAACAGCTCGGCCCAGGCCGCCACGAACGCCGCCACCGTCTCCGGTGGCAGGTCGGAGGCGAAATCCGCCGCCATCCGCTGGGCCTCGGGCCGCAGTTCGGCGGGCAACGGCGGCTTGGCGAGGCCCGGGCCCTGGTGTGCGTCGCGCACGATGCCCATGAACACGTAGGCCACCCGCCCGGCGGCCGGGATGGTGTCGTCGGGCGCGGTGTAGCCGGGCACCGGCGAACCGTAGATCAGCGCGTACTCGTGGGGATGCGCCAGCGCCCACGCGCGCACCGCCTCGCACACCACGGTCCAGCGTCGGACGTGTCCGGCGTCGGCCACCGTGCCGCCGGCCGCCTCGGCTGCCTCGGCTGCGTCGGCCGCCTCAGCCAGCTCAGCCGCCTCGCCTAGCGAGTTGTAGGCGTCGATGATGAGGGCGGTCAGGAGGTCGTCGCGGCTGGGGAAGTAGCGGTAGAGGGCGGAGGACGCCATACCCAGCTCGCGGGCCACAGCCCGCAGCGAGAGCTTGGCGGCGCCTTCCGCCGCGAGCTGTCCGCGTGCCTCGTCCTTGATGGCGGCGGTGACCTCGATCCGGGCGCGGGCGCGGGCTCCCTTGGCGCCTTGTGCGGTGCTCATGCGAGCCAGTGTGCCAAAAGGAGAGCAGTGCACGCAATCGCGATCATCGCTCTCGATCGAGAGCGGCGCTCCCAAATCGGAGCACCGCTCTTGCTTTGGGCACCACTCTCGTGCAGACTCACCACCAAGCGAGAGCACTGCTCACAAAAGCGATCGGCGCTCTCCCTCATCCTTCGAGCAACCCTGGGGGCTCCCATGTCCACGCACGTCCAGAAGCCCGGCTGGCTCACCGTCAACGTCCTCAACCGCACCGTCGCCTGGCTGACCCGCCGCGGCCTCAGCGTCTGGGGTTCACGCGTCCTCGCGGTGCGCGGCCGCAAGAGCGGCCAGTGGCGCACCACACCGGTGAACCTGCTGACCGTCGACGGACAGCAGTACCTGGTGGCCCCGCGCGGCCACGTCCAGTGGACCCACAACATGCGCGCGGCCGGCGGCGGCGAACTGCATCTCGGCAAGCACGTGGACGAGTTCACCGCCACCGAGATCGGCGACGACGACAAGCCACTGCTCCTGCGCGCCTACCTCAAGCGCTGGAAGGCGGAGGTAGGGGCCTTCTTCAACGGCGTCGGCCCCGACTCCTCCGAGACGGAGCTGCGCCGCATCGCGCCCGACCACCCGGTGTTCCGGATCGAGATCAGGAAGTGACCTCGTCACCGGCGGGGTTCGCGGTGCCCGCGGTGCCCGGCGCTCCCGCCGAGCCCTCCGCGCCCGCGGGCCGGCGGTCGATCGCCGCCAGTGCCCGCTGCGCCAGCGGATGGCCGCGGACCAGCTCGCCCAGCGAGGTCGAACCCTGCGTAATGTCCTTGAACGCCTTCCAGGCCGGACGGAATCCGGTCAGCGCCGCGTGGAAGAGCCCCGGGCGGCGCTCGAACACCGCCAGCATCCGCTTGCCGACGCTCATCTCGACGCCGAGCCCGGCCTTGATGGCGAAGGCGTAGTTCAGGGCCTGCTTGCGCGCGTCCACGGCGTCGTGCGCCTCGGAGATCCGCACCGCCCACTCCCCGGCGAGCCTCCCCGAACGCAGCGCGAAGGAGATCCCCTCGCGCGTCCACGGCTCCAGGAGCCCCGCCGCGTCCCCGCACACCAGGACCCGGCCGCGCGACAGCGGTGAGTCGTCGGCACGGCAGCGCGTCAGGTGGCCGGAGGAGATGCTCGGTTCGAACCCGGCGAGGCCGAGCCGGCCGACGAAGTCCTCCAAGTACCGCTTGGTCGCCGCGCCCTCGCCGCGCGCCGAGATCACACCCACGGTCAGCGTGTCGCCCTTGGGGAAGACCCAGCCGTAACTGCCGGGCATCGGCCCCCAGTCGATGAGGACCCGCCCCTTCCAGTCCTCGGCGACCGTCTCCGGCACCGGAATCTCCGCCTCCAGACCGAGGTCGACCTGGTCGAGCTTGACCCCGACGTGCGCCCCTATCCGGCTGGCGCTGCCGTCCGCGCCGACGACGGCCCGCGCGAGCACCGTCTCTCCGCCCTGGAGGACGACGGCGACCGTGCGCCGGTCCGGCACCGCCGACCCGTGCTGCTCCACCCGCGTCACCGTCGCTCCGGTGCGCAGTTCGGCGCCCGCCTTCTGGGCGTGCTCGACGAGTTGCTGGTCGAACTCGGGCCGGTTGATCAGTCCGAACAACATCTGCCGGGAGCGCCTGGTCCGGGTGAACCGCCCGTTGTTCGAGAAGGTCACCGCGTGCACACGGTCCCGGAAGGGCAGTTCGAAGCCGGGCGGGAGGGTGTCGCGCGAGGGACCGATGATGCCGCCGCCGCACGTTTTGTAGCGGGGCAGGTCCGCCTTCTCCAGCAACAGCACGCGCCGCCCCGCGACCGCCGCCGCATAGGCGGCCGAGGCCCCCGCGGGTC
This sequence comes from Streptomyces sp. NPDC056296, assembly GCF_042268605.1. NCBI lineage: Bacteria > Bacillati > Actinomycetota > Actinomycetes > Kitasatosporales > Streptomycetaceae > Streptomyces > Streptomyces sp. NPDC056296. Next base: position 19,218 of record NZ_JBHJRX010000006.1, read on the forward strand.
CCGCGCCCACCACGACCACGTCCCAGACCTGACGCGCGTCGTCCGCCGAAGAGTTCTCGCTGCTCACGATGGTCTACTGCTCCCAACAAACCGCATGCCGCACCTGACCCCCGCATCCTACGGCGGGCATCGCCGCAGGCCACTGTGGGAGGATCGGGCCTACCAATCCCAGTACTCGTCGTACCCCTGTACTCCTCGTACTCCTCGTACTCCTCGGTACAACGTCGCACCCACAAGGAGCGTGCCCATGTCGTCGAATCCGGTCGCCGAGACCGTCTCCTCCCTGATGCCCAGGGCGAAGGAGGAGCTCACCGCGCTGGTGGCCTTCAAATCGGTGGCGGACTTCGACCAGTTCCCGCGCAGTGAGAGCGTGGGCGCGGCCAACTGGATAGCGGCCGCACTGCGCGCCGAGGGCTTCCAGGACGTGGACCTGCTCGACACGCCGGACGGCACGCAGTCGGTGTACGGGTACCTGCCCGGGCCCGAGGGCGCCAAGACGGTGTTGCTCTACGCCCACTACGACGTGCAGCCGCCGCTGGACGAGGCCGGGTGGGCCACCCCGCCGTTCGAGCTGACCGAGCGCGACAGCCGCTGGTACGGGCGCGGCGCGGCCGACTGCAAGGGCGGCGTACTCATGCACCTGCTCGCGCTGCGCGCGCTGAAGGCGAACGGCGGCGTCCCGGTGCACGTCAAGGTGATCGCCGAGGGTTCGGAGGAGCAGGGCACGGGCGGCCTGGAGCGGTACGCCGAGCAGCACCCCGACCTGCTCGCCGCCGACACCATCGTCATCGGCGACGCGGGCAACTTCCGGGTCGGGCTGCCGACGGTCACCTCGACGCTGCGCGGCATGACCCTCGTCCGTGTCCGGGTCGACACGCTCGAGGGCAACCTGCACTCGGGCCAGTTCGGCGGCGCGGCCCCCGACGCGCTGGCCGCCCTGATCCGCGTACTGGACTCGCTGCGCGCCGAGGACGGTTCGACGACCGTCGACGGGCTGGCGGGGGACAGCCGGTGGGAGGGCCTGGCGTACGACGAGGAGCAGTTCCGCCGGGACGCCCGGGTACTGGACGGCGTGGAGCTGATCGGTTCCGGCTCGGTCGCCGACCGGATCTGGGCGCGCCCGGCCGTCACGGTGATCGGCATCGACTGCCCGCCGGTCGTCGGCGCGACCCCGTCGGTACAGGCGGGCGCCCGTGCGCTGGTCAGCCTGAGGGTGCCGCCGGGCGTGGACGCCGCCGAGGCCACCAAGCTGCTCCAGGCCCACCTGGAGGCGCGTACGCCGTGGGGTGCCCGGGTCGGCGTCGAGCAGATCGGTCAGGGCCAGGCGTTCCGTGCCGACACCACCAGTCCGGCGTACCAGGCCATGGCGGACGCGATGGCGGTGGCGTATCCCGGCGAGGAGATGCAGTACGCCGGTCAGGGCGGCTCCATCCCGCTGTGCAACACCCTGGCCGCGCTGTACCCGCAGGCGGAGATCCTGCTGATCGGCCTGAGCGAGCCGGAGGCCCAGATCCACGCCGTGAACGAGAGCGTGTCCCCCGAGGAGCTTGAGCGGCTGTCGGTCGCGGAGGCGCTTTTCCTGCGCAACTACGCGGCGAGCTGAACCCGGCAGGCTCCGGTTCTGCCGTCGGCAGAGGGGTCTCGCCACCCGGCGGGGCCCTGCCTACGGTCGTCCCATGGACGTCATCGAGCTCCTCCCCCGCCTGCACCTGCTGCGCTTCCCGGTCGGCCAGGCCTACCTCTGGCGCGACGGCGACGACCTGACGCTGATCGACGCCGGGCCGGCCGGGTCGGGCGAGCGCATCGCCGCCTCGGCCGGGGCGCTCGGTCGCGTACGGCGTGTCGTCCTCACCCACTTCCACGAGGATCACGCGGGCGGGGCGCAGGAGGTCGCCGCGCTCACCGGGGCCGAGGTGGTGGCACACACCCTGGAGGCGCCGGTCGTGCGGGGCGAGGTGCCGGGCCCGCCGCCCGTTTTCGAGGACTGGGAGCGCCCGCTGCACGCGGACGCCGTAGGGCGGCTTCCGCAGGGCGGATTCGACCGGCCGGCGCGGGTGACCGAGGTGTCCGACGGTGACGTCCTGGACTTCGGCGGCGGGGCGCGCGTCGTCCACGCCCCGGGCCACACGGACGGCAGTGTCGGGCTGCATCTCCCGCTCCACGGCGTGCTGTTCACGGGGGACGCCGTCGCCGCGTCGCCGGTCGACGGCAGCGTCATGCTCGGTGTCTTCAACGTCGACCGGGACCGGGCCGTCGGCTCCTTCGGGCGGTTGGCCGGCCTCGACACGGAGGTGGCCTGCTTCGGTCACGGCGATCCGGTGACCGGCGGGGCCGGCGAGGCGCTCCGGGCATCGGCGCGGACCTACGGGGCGGTCGGCTGACGTCAGCCGACCGGGGTGCCCGCCTCCAGGTACAGTGCCGCGCCGCGTTCCCGGGCCCGCAGGGCCCAGCGCAGCCGCTCGTAGCGGACCGGGGGCAGCAGGCCGGCGGCCTCGTCCTCGCTGACGAAGCGCCAGTCACGCAGTTCGGGGCCGGGCAGCAGCACGCGGGCGGCGTCCGCGGAGTCGAGCCGGCCGCCGTCGAAGAGCAGCCGCAGTCCGCCGTAGCCGGGGGGCACGGGTGATTCCCAGTCGACGACCAGCAGGGCGGGTACGTCGGCGAGGCGGATCCCGGTCTCCTCGGCGACCTCGCGCATTCCGGCGCGGGCGGGGGCCTCGCCGGGTTCGACGACGCCGCCGGGGAACTCCCAGCCGGGCTTGTAGGTGGGGTCCACGAGCAGCACCCTGTCCCGCTCGTCGAAGAGCAGGACGCCGGCGGCGAGGGTCTCGGCGGTGGGCTCGGGCGTCTGCACGATGTCGCAGGCCGGCACGGCGCCGGTGCCGACGGCCTCGGCGATCCGGGCGGCGGCCTCGTACGGGGAGAGCGCGCCGGTGTCGATCGGGTGGGCGTCGGCGGTCAGCCAGGAGGCGAGTGCGGCACGGTACGGCTCGATGTGGTCGTAGGACCACTGACGTACGCGTATCTCGCCGTCGGGCAGGTCCGCCGGTATCTCGCGGCCCGCTATACGCTCCCGCAGGATCGTTTCCGCCGGAGCGAGCAGAACGTGCCGGACCGCGATCCGGCGGGCGGCGAGGCCGCCGAAGATCTCGTCGCGGTACTCCTGCCGCAGCAGTGTCATGGGGACCACGAGGGTCCCACCGAGCTCGGCGAGCATCGCGGCCGCCGTGTCGGTCACCAGACGGCGCCATATCGGCAGGTCCTGGAAGTCGCCGACCTCGGCGAGGCGTTTGGGCGGCAGCAGATGTGCGAGTGCGCCGCCGATGACCTCGGGGTCGAAGAGTGTGCTGTTCGGGATCAGTTCGATCAGTTCCCGGGCGGTGGTGGTCTTCCCCGCACCGAACGCGCCGTTGATCCAGACGACGGTCACAGGTCCCCCTCTTCTGTTGGCCCCCTGTGGCTTGCCCGCTCCACCCTGCCACGGAAACCAGGCCCAGTTGAGGGCGTACGACAGCGGCGCCGGCGTCCCCGGGGAGGGACACCGGCGCCGCGTGGTCCGGGCGGTGCGTGAGGGGCGGTGTGCGTCAGCCCAGCTGCCCGAGGGCGTCGTCGTCCACGTGCAGGCTGTCGACGGCGACGGTGTCCTGGACGGTGCTGACGGTGTCGTCCACGTCGAGGTTGAGCGGGAGGTCGGCCGGGGCGGCGTGGGAGGGGCTGACGGCCGCGACGACGAAACCGGTGGCGAGGGACGCGATGGCGAGCATGCTGCGCTTCTTCATGCCTGCTTCAACTGCGCGACGGCGTGGGGGTCACGGGTGCGGGCCCGGCAGCGGCGGAATCGACCCGGGCTCCCTGCTCAGGGCCCCGGGCCCGGCCGACCCACACCTGCCGGACTGCCGCCTGCCGCCTGCCGGGCCAGGGTGTCCCGTGCTCCTACTCCCGCCCTCCTGCTCCCGTATCCGTACTCCCGTGTCCGTACTCCCGCGCTCGGGCCGCAGGCCACGTATCAACGCACCCCGCGCGCACCCCGCGCGCACCCGTCGCGCAGCCGCCCGCGGCTCAGACCCGCGCCGGCGTGGCCCCCGCCGTCCTCGTGAGTGCCGCCGCGGCCGCCCCCACCAGCCCCGCGTCCGTGCCCATCTGGGCGGGTACGACGGCCAGGCGCTGTACGAAGGACAGGGTCGCGTAGTCGGTCAGGGCCTTGCGCAGGGGGGCGAAGAGCACGTCGCCCGCCTTGCCGACGCCTCCGCCGACCACAGCGATGTCGATCTCGACGAGGGTCGCGGTGGCGGCGATGCCGGCGGCCAGTGCCTGCGCGGCCCGCTCGAAGGACGCCACGGCGACGGGGTCGCCCAGGCGGGCCGCGGCGGCGACCGCGGCGGCGGAGGTGTCGCCGTCCGGGCCGGGGCGCCAGCCTCCGTCGAGGGCGCGCCGCGCGATGTTGGGGCCGCTCGCTATGCGCTCCACGCAGCCGCGCGCACCGCACGGGCACGGATCGCCGTCCAGGTCCACGCTGATGTGGCCGATGTGACCCGCGTTGCCGGTCGGGCCGGGGTGCAGCCGGCCGCCCAGGACCAGACCGCCGCCGACGCCCGTCGAGACCACCATGCACAGCGCGTTGTCGTGGCCGCGGGCGGCGCCCTGCCAGTGTTCGGCCGCCGTGATGGCCACGCCGTCGCCGATCAGCTCGACGGGCAGGTCGCCGGCGGCGTCGCGGACCCGCCGGACGAGCGGGTAGTCGCGCCAGCCGGGCACGTTCACCGGGCTGACCGTGCCGGCGGAGGCGTCCACCGGTCCGGCGCTGCCGATGCCGACGGCCGTCACCCGCCCCCACAGCGGAGACGCGGTCAACTCCCCGAGCACCGCCTCGACGGCGCGCATCACGGTGTCGCCGTCCTCCCGGGCGGGCGTGGCACGCTGCGCGCGCGCCTGGATGCGGCCGTGGCCGTCCACCAGCGCCCCGGCGATCTTGGTGCCGCCGATGTCCAGCGCTGCCACGAGGTCGGTGTGCATCAGAGTCGGATCTCCCCGTCGGACCGAAAAAAGCAAAAAATGACGAACACAAGAGCGCGCAGCGGACCGGCCCCACGGTGGGGACGAGGGCCGGAGAGTGCGATGGACAGTGTCTCTTGCATCTGACAACGTTGTCCAGGCTCTATGCTCGACGCCACATCCTCATACAAACGCATGACCGACACATCCCCCGTGGACGACAGGAGCCGACGCACTCCCGTGGACGACAGGACAGGACACCGCCGCACCGTGCCCGACACGCCCCGCCGCGCAGACCGGCTCCCCGGGAACCGTTACGGCAATCGCCCGACCATGAAGGACGTCGCCGCCCGGGCCGGGGTCGGTCTCAAGACCGTCTCCCGCGTGGTCAACGGGGAGCCGGGCGTCACCCCGGAGACCGAGCGCCGCGTCCAGGAGGCCATCGACGCGCTCGGCTTCCGCCGCAACGACAGCGCGCGAGTGCTCCGCAAGGGCCGTACCGCCAGCATCGGCCTGGTCCTGGAGGACCTGGCCGACCCCTTCTACGGGCCGCTCAGCCGCGCCGTGGAGGAGGTGGCCCGCGCCCACGGCGCCCTGCTGATCAACGGGTCCAGCGCGGAGGACCCGGACCGTGAGCAGGAGCTGGTGCTGGCACTGTGCGCGCGGCGCGTGGACGGGCTGGTGGTGATCCCCGCCGGGGACGACCACCGGTACCTGGAGCCGGAGCTCAAGGCGGGCGTCGCCACGGTGTTCGTGGACCGTCCGGCGGGGCAGATCGACGCGGACGTGGTGGTGTCCGACAACTTCGGCGGCGCCCGCGACGGCGTGGCGCACCTCATCGCGCACGGGCACCGCAGGATCGGTTTCATCGGCGACATGCCCCGCATCCACACCGCCGCCGAGCGGCTGCGCGGCTACCGGGCCGCCATGGAGGACGCCGGCATACCGGTGAAGGACTCCTGGATGTCCCTGGGCGTCACCGATCCCGTGCGGGTGCGCCGGGCGGCCGAGGAGATGCTCACCGACCCGCATCCGGTCACCGCGATCTTCACCGGCAACAACCGGGTGACGGTCACCGTGATCCGGGTCCTGGCCGAGCACGCGCGCGGCGTCGCGCTGGTCGGCTTCGACGACATCGAGCTGGCCGACCTGCTCCAGCCGGGCGTCACCGTGGTCGCCCAGGACGCGGCCGCCCTCGGCCGCACCGCCGCCGAGCGGCTCTTCAGGCAGCTGGACGGCTCCCTGATCGCGCCCGACCGCATCGAACTGCCGACCAGGCTGGTCACCCGGGGTTCGGGCGAGCTGCCACCGGCGGACTGAGCGGCCCGTGTCGAAGCCACTGGGCGGGGACCCTGCCCGGCCGCCCCGGCCCCCGGAGAGCGGCCGGGCCCCGGCGCGCCCGACCGGCGAGGACCGGACGTTGCGGGCGCTCGGGCTGGCGGGGGTGCCGCGGGAGGAGCCGCTGCTGTACCCGGGCGCGTGGCCCCGCGAGTCGGGGCTGCTGGACGGGGATCGGCTGCTGCCGCTGGACCGGCCGGTCCACGAGGACGGGGACGGCAGGGTTCCCGTGCTCGCGATCGGCTCCAACGCCAGCCCGGGCCAGCTGCGCCACAAGATGGCCGAGTTCGGAATCGACTCGCCGATCCCGATGGTCAGGACGCGGGTCACCGGCCTCGACATCGGTGTCTCCGCCCATGTGAGCCGCATGGGCTACGTGTCCGCCTCTCCGGTGGGCGCTCCGGGCGTCGTACGGGAGCTGTTCGTCCTCTGGCTCGACGCCGAGCAGCTGGCCGTGATCGACGCGAGCGAGGGAGTGCCGATGGTGTCCGGCAACTTCGACCGCGCCTGGCTCCCCGCACCGGCCGTGCGTGTCGAGCCGGTGGGCGGGGACGGAACGGTGCTGTGCGGCGCGTACGCCTACGTCAACCGCCACGGCGTCCTGCACGACGGCACCGGGGCACCCCGCCGGCACCCGGGCGACCAGCGCGTCCTGATCACCGATCTGCTCCAGGGTTCGCCCCGGCTGCGGGAGCTGTTCGGGGCGACGCCGGAGGAGTTCTGCGCGCGGGCGCGGGCCGACCGGCGGCTGTGCGCCCGGGGGACGCGGTTGTTCGCCGAGGAGAAGCGGGCGACGGAGTCCGGCCTGGAGCGCTACGTGCGCTCCGGCCGGACCGGCGAGCCCCTCCCCCGCTCCTAGGGCATGCCGTTGGATCATGCCGGCGTCGCGGGGCGTGGCACGCACATCTGCCGCGTTGTCGTCGGTTGCCAGGGCTCCGCCCTGTCGCCCTCCTCCGCCTTGCAGCTGCACGCACCACGCCCCGCTCGGGTGGGCTGAAAAGGCGCCGTCCCTCGCAGCCGACCTGACCCAAACGACAGGCCCCAGCCGCCGCCTACTGCGCCGATGCCGTGAGGTCGCCGCGCCGCGGGGACGAGAAGCCCTCCAGGTCGGCGCGGGTCAGGCCGGTCAGCCGGGCGACCTCGCCGATGTCGAGGGCGCCGCAGTCCAGGCCGCGCAGCAGGTAGCCGCTGAGGGCCTTCGCGGTGGCGGGCTCGTCCATGACGTCGCCGCCGGCGCGGTTGGCGTAGCGGGCGAGGCGGGCGGCGGCCTGCTCGAAGCCCTCCCGGTAGAAGGCGAAGACCGCCGCGTACCGGGTGGGGATGTGGCCGGGGTGCATGTCCCAGCCCTGGTAGTAGGCGCGGGCGAGGGCGCGGCGGGTGAGGCCGAAGTGCAGGCGCCAGGCGTCGTGCACCTTGGCGGTGGGGCCGACCGGCAGGACGTTGGTGGAGCCGTCGGAGACGCGTACGCCGGTGCCGGCGGCGGCGACCTGCATGATCGCCTTGGCGTGGTCGGCGGCCGGGTGGTCGCTGGCCTGGTACGCGGCGGAGACGCCGAGGCAGGCGCTGTAGTCGAAGGTGCCGTAGTGCAGTCCGGTGGCGCGGCCCTCGGCGGCCTGGATCATGCGGGCTACGGCGGCGGTGCCGTCGGCGGCCAGGATGGACTGGCTGGTCTCGATCTGGATCTCGAAGCCGATCCGGCCGGGCTCCAGGCCGCGCGCCTTCTCGAACGCCTCCAGGAGCCGCACCATGGCGGTGACCTGCTCGGGGTAGGTCACCTTCGGCAGGGTGAGGACCAGCCCGTCCGGGAGGCCGCCGGCCTCCATCAGGCCACTGAGGAAGACGTCGAGCGTACGGATGCCGCGGGCGCGCACCGGGGCCTCCATGCACTTCATGCGGATGCCCATGTACGGGGCCGCCGTGCCCTGTTCGTACGCCTCGGCGATGAGCCGGGCCGCGCGGGCGGCGGACTCGTCCTCCTCGGCGTCCGTGCGGTTGCCGTAGCCGTCCTCGAAGTCGACGCGGAGGTCCTCGATCGGCTCGCGCTCCAGCTTGGCGCGTACGCGGCTGTACACGGCCTCGGCGAGGTCGTCGGTGAGGCCGAGGACGGCGGCGAAGGAGGCGGCGTCGGGGGCGTGTTCGTCGAGGGCGGCGAGCGCCTGGTCGCCCCAGGAGCGGATCGTGTCGGCGGCGAAGACGTCACCGGGTACGTAGACGGTGTGGACGGGTTGCCGGGTGCCCGGGTCTCCGGGGTAGCGGCGCTCCAGCTCCGCGTCGACCGGCGCGAGGGAGGCACTGATCTCCTCGCCGACGCCGCCCGCGAGACTCGTCGCCACCTTCTCCTGCTGACCCATCCCACACCCTCCTGTTTTCCGCTGAACGGAATCAATAATCCGTAGAGCGAAGTTATCTGCCGGTCTCTCGCCGGTCAACACCATCCTGCGCAGACGCCGAGGCCCCCGCGACCAGGAAGGACGGTCGCGGGGGCCTCGGCGGCGCTGCGAGGGGAGGTTCAGCCCTTGCGGGTCTTGACTTCCTCGGTCAGCTGCGGGACGACGTCGAAGAGGTCGCCGACCACGCCGTAGTCGACCAGCTCGAAGATCGGGGCCTCGGCGTCCTTGTTGATCGCCACGATCGTCTTCGAGGTCTGCATACCGGCGCGGTGCTGGATCGCGCCCGAGATGCCGGAGGCGATGTACAGCTGCGGGGAGACGGACTTGCCGGTCTGGCCGACCTGGTTGGTGTGCGGGTACCAGCCCGCGTCCACCGCGGCACGCGAGGCGCCGACGGCCGCGCCGAGCGAGTCGGCGAGCGCCTCGATGATCGAGAAGTTCTCCGCGCCGTTGACGCCACGGCCGCCGGAGACGACGATCGCGGCCTCGGTCAGCTCGGGGCGGCCGGTCGACTCGCGCGGCGTGCGCGAGGTGACCTTGGTGCCGGTCGCGGCGGCGGAGAAGGACACCGACAGGGCCTCGACCGCACCGGCGGCCGGAGCCGGCTCGACGGCCGCGCTGTTCGGCTTGACCGTGATGACCGGGGTGCCCTTGGAGACGCGGGACTTGGTGGAGAAGGCGGCGGCGAACACCGACTGCGTGGCCACCGGGCCCTCGTCGCCGGCCTCCAGGTCGACGGCGTCGGTGATGATGCCGGAGCCCAGGCGCAGCGCCAGGCGGGCGGCGATCTCCTTGCCCTCGGCGGAGGACGGGACCAGTACAGCGGCCGGGGACACGGCCTCGTGGGCGGCCTGGAGGGCGTCCACCTTCGGCACGACCAGGTAGTCGGCGTACTCGGCGGCCTCGTGGGTCAGGACCTTCACCGCACCGTGCTCGGCGAGCGCGGCGGCGGTGTCGGCGGCACCGGCGCCCAGCGCGACCGCGACCGGCGAACCGATGCGACGAGCGAGCGTCAACAGCTCCAGGGTGGGCTTGCGGACGGCACCGTCCACGTGATCGACGTAGACGAGAACTTCAGCCATGGGACTTCTTCTCTCCTGCTTGCGAGATGTGAGGGGCGATCGGCGAAACCGGGGCTCAGATGAACTTCTGGCCCGCGAGGAACTCAGCGAGCTGCTTGCCGCCCTCGCCCTCGTCCTTGACGATCGTGCCCGCGGTGCGCGCCGGGCGCTCGGTCGCGGAGTCGACCTTGGTGTAGGCGTTCTCCAGGCCGACCTCGTCCTCGTCGATGTCGAGGTCGGAGAGGTCCCAGGACTCCACCGGCTTCTTCTTGGCCGCCATGATGCCCTTGAAGGAGGGGTAACGCGCCTCGCCCGACTGGTCGGTGACCGACACGACGGCCGGCAGCGACGCCTCCAGCTGCTCCGTGGCGGAGTCGCCGTCGCGGCGGCCCTTCACGGTGCCGTCCTCGACGGAGACCTCGGACAGCAGCGTCACCTGCGGTACGCCCAGGCGCTCCGCGAGCAGCGCCGGTACGACGCCCATGGTGCCGTCGGTGGAGGCCATGCCGGAGACGACCAGGTCGTAGCCGGCCTTCTCGACGGCCTTGGCCAGCACCAGGGAGGTGCCGATGGCGTCGGTCCCGTGCAGGTCGTCGTCCTCGACGTGGATCGCCTTGTCCGCGCCCATGGACAGCGCCTTGCGCAGCGCGTCCTTCGCGTCCTCCGGACCCACCGTCAGGACGGTGATCTCCACGTCGTCGTCGGAATTCTCCGAGATCTGCAGCGCCTGCTCGACCGCGTACTCGTCCAGCTCGGAGAGCAGACCGTCCACGTCGTCCCGGTCGACGGTCAGGTCATCGGCGAAGTGCCGGTCGCCAGTGGCGTCGGGCACGTACTTAACAGTGACAACGATCCTCAAGCTCACGCCGGCTCTCCTACTGCGTCGACATTTCAGTGCTGCCTCTTGCAGGCAGCATAGGCGCCCCAAGCGGCCGATCCCGGTCGGGGCGACCCGCGCTCCGCCCGGAATATTACTCGTCAGTACACCCAGTTCCTGCCCGCTAAGCAAGCGCTTTGAACTGTGACCTTCGCAACGCAGCGTAACCGGAACCCGACGGCTTCGCGGAAGCGCCTCCCGGTGACCGGTCAGTCGCGCAGAGCGTGGTAACGCCCCTGGTGGTACAGCAGGGGACGGCCGGCACCCGTGGGGTCGCCGAGGAGAACCTCGGCCAGCACGATGCGGTGGTCCCCCGCGGGAACGCGGCCGACGACGCGGCACACGAGCCAGGCGAGGACGCCGTCCAGCACGGGCACGCCCACGGGGCCCTCGCACCAGGCGGTCGGCGCCGCGTAACGGTCGGCGCCACTGCGGGCGAAGGTGGCCGCCAGGTCCTCCTGGTGGTCGCCGAGCAGGTGGACGCCGACGTACTCGGCCTCGGACACCGCGGGCCAGCTGGAGGAGCCGGTGCCGATGCCGAACGAGAGCAGCGGCGGCTCGGCGGAGACGGAGGTGAGGGAGGTGGCCGTGAAACCGACCGGGCCGGCGTCACCGCGGGCGGTGATCACGGCGACTCCCGCCGCGTGCCGCCGGAAGGCGGACCGCAGCAGGTCGGCGGTGGCGAGCCGCGGCGCGGCGACGTCGGGTGTGGCCGTCATACGGGGTGTCCTTCTGCGTTGCGCCTCGGTCCGGGGAGCCGGGAGCGAGGGCCTACGGGCAGGCTGACGACGGGTGGCACACACAGTCAAATACGTCCTGGGTCGTGGGGGCTGTGGAGAACGCCTCACGGGTGACGTGGCGGTGGTCACACCGCCTCGCCCAGTGCGGCGATCACGTCCGCCTTGCGCGGCTGCCCGACGGCGCGCCGCACGACACGGCCGCCGGCGTCGAGGACCAGCACGGTGGGCGTCTTGAGTACGCCGAGTGCGCGGACCAGCTCCAGGCGGGCCTCGGCGTCGATCTCGACGTGGGTGACTCCGGGGACCATGCCGGCCACCTCACCGAGGACCCGCCGGGTGGCCCGGCAGGGGGCGCAGAAGGCGCTGGAGAACTGCACGAGCGTGGCGCGTGCGCCGAGCTCCGTGCCCAGGTCGGCCGCGTCGAGCCGCGGGCCGGAGGTGTCGAGCCCCCCGCCGTCGCCCTGCCCGCGCACCCGTTCGCCCCTGTTCCGCCGCCACCGCGGCACTCCTGGACGCACGCGACACGCGCGCCACCAGTCCGGTCGTCCCCAGGTGCAGCGTTCACGGGGCGCCGGAGATTCCCGGGCTCACCGTCGTGTTTCGGCCACGAATCGGCCGAGGAAGTGATGAGGATCTCGCCGCGGGCGGGCACCAAGGCTGGTACACCGGCCGTTCTTGGGGCACGATCTGCGACAAGCCGTAAACCTACGGCTGCGTAACTTTCGACTGGGAGTCCCCTTCCCAGGCTGATAAGGAAGGGTCCGACCCGCCCATGGCAGAACTCGCCTACCGCCCGGCCATCGGTCTCGCCCGCACCCTGTTCAAGGTGTGGGACCTCAAGATCGACTGCCAGGGTTCGGAGAACATCCCGCGCTCGGGCGGCGCCGTGCTGGTGAGCAACCACATCAGCTACCTGGACTTCATCTTCGACGGCCTGGCGGCGCTGCCCCAGAAGCGGCTGGTGCGCTTCATGGCGAAGGAGTCGGTCTTCCGGCACCGGGTCTCCGGTCCGCTGATGCGCAACATGAAGCACATCCCGGTGGACCGCAAGCAGGGCGAGGCGGCGTACGCGCACGCCCTGGACTCGCTGCGGTCCGGCGAGATCGTCGGAGTCTTCCCGGAGGCCACGATCTCCGAGTCGTTCACGCTGAAGAGCTTCAAGTCGGGCGCCGCGCGCCTGGCGCAGGAGGCGGGCGTCCCGCTGGTCCCGATGGCGCTGTGGGGCACGCAGCGACTGTGGACCAAGGGTCACCCGCGCAACTTCAAGCGCAGCCACACCCCGATCACGATCCGGGTCGGCGAGGCGATGGAGGCCTCCCGCGAGCAGTACGCGGGCGCCATCACCCGTCGGCTGCGCGGGCGGGTGCAGGAGCTGCTGGAGGCCGCGCAGCGCGCCTACCCGGTGCGTCCCAAGGGTGCGGACGACACGTGGTGGATGCCGGCCCATCTCGGCGGCACCGCCCCGACGCAGGAGCAGCTGCGCACGGCCGAGGCGCGCTGAGCCGAGCGCGTCACAGGGCGGGCGGCAGCGTCCGCCACAGGTGGGACCGGTCGGTGGCCGCCTTCAGCACGTCCACCACGGCGGGATGCGGCGCGGCGTACAGGTCCGGGTAGTCCGCCTCGCCGGCCGCGGTGTCCGGCGTGAAGGCCAGCTGTTCCCGCTCCAGGGAGAACCGGGCGTTCACGCCGGGTTTGTTGCCGCGCGGGTCCTGCCGGTGCCAGGCACCGTTGAACCGTACGGCGACCAGCCCGTGCACCACGTCGAACCGCTGGTAGCACAGGGCGGTCGGGATGTCCTCGGCCCGCAGCAGCGCGGTCAGCGCGTGGGCCTTGGCGTAGCAGATGCCGGTGCGCTGCTCCAGGACGTCGGAGGCGCGCCAGGTGACGCGGGGGTCACCGGAGTCCTGTGAGTGCGGGATGGTGTCGCGCACGAACTCGAAGGCGAGCCGCGCATAGGCATACGAGTCCTCCGCGTCCGCGGCAAGCCGCCCGGCCACTTCCCGTACGCGCGGGTGGTGGTGGTCGATGACCTCGTCGGCGGCCAGGTAGGCGGACAGGTCAGGGGTTTTCTGGATCAGCTCCATGCGGCAGAGCATAGGAACGCGATCACCCGTCAGTCAATGACTTTTCAAGTGACCGCATACCTATGCATCACGGGAGAGGCCCGTAGTCAGCGTGCCGTCTCCTCCTTGAGGGCGGCCACGAACGCGTCGACGTCGTCCTCGGTGGTGTCGAAGGCGCACATCCAGCGCACGTCGCCGGCGGCCTCGTCCCAGAAGTAGAAGCGGAACCGCTTCTGAAGGCGCTCGCTCACCTCGTGCGGCAGCCGGGCGAAGACCGCGTTGGCCTGCACCGGGTAGAGGATCTCCACGCCGTGCACGGCGCGCACGCCCTCGGCCAGGCGCTGGGCCATCTCGTTGGAGTGCCGGGCGTTGCGCAGCCACAGGTCCTTGGCGAGCAGCGCCTCCAGCTGTACCGAGACGAAGCGCATCTTGGAGGCGAGCTGCATGGACAGCTTGCGCAGGTGCTTCATGTGGCTGACGGCGTCCTGGTTGAGGACCACGACCGCCTCGCCGAACAGGGCTCCGTTCTTGGTGCCGCCGAGCGAGAGGAGGTCGACGCCGACCGCGTTGGTGAACGTGCGCATCGGCACGTCCAGGGAGGCGGCGGCGTTGGCTATCCGGGAGCCGTCCAGGTGCACCTTCATGCCGTGCGCGTGGGCGTGCTCGCAGATGGCGCGGATCTCGTCGGGCGTGTAGAGCGTGCCGAGCTCGGTGCTCTGGGTGATCGAGACGACCTGCGGCATCGCGCGGTGCTCGTCGTCCCAGCCGTACGCCTGCCGGTCGATCAGGTCGGGCGTGAGCTTGCCGTCGGGGGTGGGGACGGTGAGCAGCTTCAGGCCGCCCATGCGCTCGGGGGCGCCGCCCTCGTCGACGTTGATGTGCGCGCTCTCGGCGCAGATCACCGCGCCCCAGCGGTCGGTGACCGCCTGGAGCGCGACGACGTTGGCGCCGGTGCCGTTGAAGACCGGGAACGCCTCGGCGCCGGAGCCGAAGTGGCCGCGGATCACGCGCTGGAGGTTCTCGGTGTACTCGTCCTCGCCGTACGCGACCTGGTGCCCGCCGTTGGCCAGGGCCAGCGCGGCGAGCACCTCGGGGTGCGCGCCGGCGTAGTTGTCGCTGGCGAAACCGCGGACCTCGGGGTCGTGGTGGCGACGCGCGTCGGTCTTCGGGGGGTTCACGGCTTCTCGGTCAGCCACAGACGGTTTCCGTTCACTTCCGCGGCGGGCTTCTCCCAGACTCCGGCGACGGCCTCGGCGAGGTCACGCACGTCCGTGAAGCCCGCGAACTTCGCGTTGGGGCGCTCGGCGCGCATCGCGTCGTGCACCAACGCCTTGACCACCAGGATCGCAGCCGCGGACGTCGGCCCCTGCTCGCCCCCCGCCTTGCGGAAGAAGTCCGCCATGGCCAGCGTCCACGCCTCGGCGGCGGCCTTCGCGGCCGAGTAGGCGGCGTTGCCGGCGGTCGGGTTGCTCGCGCCCGCGGCGCTGATCAGGACGTAGCGGCCGCGGTCGCTGCGCTGGAGCGCCTCGTGGAAGGCCAGGGAGGTGTGCTGGACGGTGCGGATCAGCAGCTTCTCCAGGAGGTCCCAGTCGCCGAGTTCGGTCTTGGTGAAGGTCTGGCTGCCGCGCCAGCCGCCGACGAGGTGGACCACGCCGTCGACCCGGCCGAACTCCTTCTCGATGCGGTCCGCCCAGGCCCGGGTGGAGTCCAGGTCGAGCAGGTCGACCGTCTCGCCGGTGACGGTGGCGCCGCCGTGCGCGTAGCGCGCCGCGTCCACCGCCTCCGCCAGCCGCTCCGGGTCGTTGTCCGAGCCGACGACCGTCGCACCCGCCTCGGCGAGCCGCAGCAGCGCGGCCCGTCCGGCGGGTCCGCCCGCTCCGGCCACCGCGATCACCGCGCCGTCGAGCGTCCCGTTCCCCATGGTCCTCGCCTCCCGAGCCTGCTGTGTCTGCCTGTCCGTACCGTCGCTCACGCGGCGGCCCGCTCGGCGCCGTCCGCCGTCGCCGTGATGCCCCGGGTCGAGGCGATCACGTTCTTGAGCTTCTTGGACAGTGCCTCGTAGAACATGCTCAGCGGAAACTCGTCCGGAAGCACGTCATCGACGAGCTTGCGCGGCGGCAGCGTCAGGTCCAGGGCGTCGGGGCCCTTGGCCCACTTCGAGCCCGGGTGCGGGGCGAGGTAGGTGGAGACCAGCTCGTAGCCGGCGAACCAGTGCACGATCTTGGGGCGGTCGATGCCGTCCCGGTAGAGCTTCTCGATCTCGGCGCACAGCTGGTTGGTGACCTGCGGGGCGCGCTGCCAGTCGATGAAGAGCTTGTTGTCGGTCCAGCGCACGACGTCGTGCTTGTGGAGGTAGGCGAAGAGGAGCTGGCCGCCCAGACCGTCGTAGTTGCGCCGGCGCTCGCCGGTGACCGGGAAGCGGAACATGCGGTCGAAGAGGACGGCGTACTGCACGTCACGGGCCTGCGGGACACCCTCGTCCGCCAGCTTCACGGCCTCCCTGAAGGCGGTGAGGTCGCAGCGCAGCTCCTCCAGGCCGTACATCCAGAACGGCTGGCGCTGCTTGATCATGAAGGGGTCGAAGGGCAGGTCGCCGTGGCTGTGGGTGCGGTCGTGGACCATGTCCCACAGGACGAAGGCCTCCTCGCAGCGCTTCTGGTCGTGCACCATCGCGGCGACGTCCTCGGGCAGTTCCAGGCCCAGGATGCCGACGGCGGCCTCGGTGACGCGCCGGAAGCGGGCGGCCTCGCGGTCGCAGAAGATGCCGCCCCAGGAGAAGCGCTCGGGCGCCTCGCGTACGGCGATGGTCTCCGGGAAGAGGACGGCGGAGTTGGTGTCGTAGCCGGCCGTGAAGTCCTCGAAGGTGATGCCGCAGAAGAGCGGGTTGTCGTAGCGGGTGCGCTCCAGTTCGGCCAGCCAGTCGGGCCAGACCATGCGCAGCACGACCGCTTCGAGGTTGCGGTCCGGGTTGCCGTTCTGCGTGTACATCGGGAAGACGACCAGGTGCTGGAGGCCGTCCGCGCGGCTCGCGGCGGGCTGGAAGGCCAGCAGCGAGTCGAGGAAGTCGGGCACTTGGAATCCGCCGTCGGCCCAGCGGCCGAGGTCCGTCACCAGGGCCTCGTGGTAGGCGCGGTCGTGCGGCAGGAGCGGGGACAGCTCCTCGACGGCGCCGGCGACACGGCGTACGGCGTCCTCGGCGGCGGACCGGTCGGGCGCGCCCTCGGCGGCGAAGTCGATCGACCCGTCCTTGGACTGCCATGGCCGGATCCGCTCCACGGCATCCTTGAGCACGGGCCACGCCGGGTGCTCCACCACCCTGCTCGCCGGAGGAATGTTCTCCTCCACACCCACCTGCACAAGAATTTCCGTCATGTCCCATCCTCCGCGGGAGAAGCTCGCGTCAGGACACCGTATGCATACGAGGTTTCTCCCAGCAAGGGGCACCTCAATAAATTATCCTGCCCGACCCTGCCTTTCGCCGCACTTTTTCCTGCGGGATGCTGGAGTCCGGATACCAGGCGCGGCAGAGGGGAAACGGTCCCGCAGGGCCGTTAGGCTGCCGCCCTGCCATCGCCGACGTCGACGGAAGCGAGTCGAGCCTTGAACTTCCTCACCATCGGTCACCGTGGAGTGATGGGTGTCGAACCCGAGAACACTCTGCGTTCCTTCGTCGCCGCCGAGCAGGCCGGCCTCGACGTCGTCGAACTGGACCTGCACCTGAGCAAGGACGGCGCGCTCGTCGTCATGCACGACGCGGACGTGGACCGCACCACCGACGGCACGGGCGCGATCGCCGAGCAGACACTCGAGGAGTTGCGCGCGCTGGACGCGGGCCGCGGGGAGCGGGTCCCGGTCTTCGAGGAGGTACTGGACTCCGTGTCGGTGCCGTTGCAGGCCGAGATCAAGGACGCGGCGGCCGCGCGGAAGCTCGCCGAGGTGATGCGTCGGCGGGACCTGGTGGACCGGGTGGAGGTGATCTCGTTCCACGACGAGGCCATCGTGGAGATCGCCCGGCTGGTGCCCGGGGTGCGGACCGCCCTGGTCGCGCAGTACTACGGCCCCGAGGTCGTGGACCGTGCCGTCGAGGCCGGCGCCGGCACCCTGTGCCTGGACATCAACCGGATCACGCTGGAGATCGTGGAGCGGGCCCGCAAGGCGGGTCTGCGGGTCTTCTGCTGGACGGTGAACACCCAGGACCATCTGCGGCTGGTGCGCGCCCTCGGGCTGGACGGCGCGACGACCGACTACCCGGAGATCAAACGCACCGGCCGCTTCACCGCGTGAGCATCACGTTCACCGCGTGAGCGTCATATTCACCGCGTGACCGTCACCGGTGGACGTCACGCCAGCGGCTTGACCAGCAGCTCGAACTGCAGGTCGTCCCGCTGCGGAACGCCGAAGCGCTCGTCGCCGTACGGGAACGGGGTCATCTCTCCCGTACGGCGGTAGCCGCGGCGCTCGTACCAGGCGATGAGGTCCTCGCGCACCGAGATCACGGTCATGTGCATCTCCGTCACGCCCCACGCCTCGCGGGCCCACCGCTCGGCCTCCGCGATGATCGTCTTGCCCAGTCCCTCGCCCTGGAGCGCCGGGCTCACGGCGAACATCCCGAAGTAGGCGTGCGCCCCGCGGTGCTCCAGCTGGCAGCAGGCCACGATCCCGCCGTCCCGCTCGACCGTCAGCAGGCGGCTGTCCGGCGACTTGACGACCTCCAGCACACCCTCCGGGTCCGTGCGCTGCCCCTGGAGGATGTCCGCCTCCGTGGTCCACCCGGCGCGGCTGGCATCCCCGCGGTACGCGGACTCTATGAGCGCGACGATCCCGTCCACGTCGGCGTCGGTGGCGGCGCGGTAGGTCAGTGGGCTGGCGGCGGTGTCCATGCGGGGCGGCTCCGGTTCTTTCTCGGCGGTTCGCTCTCGGGCGCGGGGCGGGCACCGATGAGAGTAACGCCGCCAGTAGTCTCGGGACGCATGGTGCATGTACTCAGCAGCCGAATCCTGCTCCGCCCCACCGACCCCGACCGCTCCCGCGCCTTCTACGGCGAGCAGCTCGGCCTCGCCGTCCACCGGGAGTTCGGCGCCGGACCCGAGCGGGGCACCGTCTACTTCCTCGGCGGCGGCTTCCTGGAGGTCTCCGGCCGCTCCGAGGCGCCGCTCACCCCCGCGCTGAAGCTGTGGCTCCAGGTGGCGGACGCGGCAGCGGCCCACGACGAACTGCGCGCGAAGGGCGTCGAGATCGTCCGGCCGCCGGTCCAGGAACCGTGGGGGCTGGTGGAGATGTGGATCGCGGACCCGGACGGCACGCGGATCGTGCTGGTGGAGGTGCCCGCGGATCATCCGCTGCGCTACCGGCCCGGGATCTGAGCCACCGGGCGGTACGTGCCGGATGGCCGCGGTCCGGGCCGGGCCTTAGCGTGCTGGAGAGGACGGACGGTCCCCCGGCTCTGCGGAAGGACGCCCCACGCGATGAAGCTCCACGAACCGGTGATCGGCGGGCCCTGCTGGGCCGAGCTGGGGACCAGCGACCTGGCAGCGGCCAAGCGGTTCTACACCAAGCTGTTCGGCTGGCGCCCCGAGTCGGACTCCCGGCAGCAGGCGGGCGGCTACACGATCGCGCGCCTCGGCGACGCGGCGGTCGCCGCCCTGGCGCCGCTGTACCAGCCGGCGCAGCCGGTCGCGTGGAACGTGTCGTTCGCCGTGCGCGACGCGGACGACGCCGTACGGCAGGTGACCGCGGCCGGCGGGGCGATCGCGCAGGGCCCCACGGACGTCTTCGACTCGGGCCGGTTCGTGGTGACCGCCGATCCGACCGGGGCGGTGTTCCAGCTGTGGGAGGCACGCTCGTTCCCAGGGGCCGGGCTGTTCAACGCGCCCGGCTCGCTGGGCTGGGTGGAGCTGCTGACCCGGGAGCCCGACCGGGCCGCCGACTTCTACACCACGGTGTTCGGCTGGAGCGTCACCACCTCGGACCGCTACCCGCAGTGGGGGATCGGCGGGGCGGACTTCGGCGGCATGGTGACGATGGACGAGAAGTTCCCGCACGAGGTGCCGGCGCACTGGCTGCCGTACTTCGCGGTGGCTGACGTGAACACCGCCGCGGTCGACACGACCGACAGCGGCGGCACCGTGCTCATGGAACCCACCTCGCCTCCCGAGGGACCACGCATCGCGGTGCTGCGCGACCCGCAGGGCGCGATGTTCGGCGTGTATCGGGCGGGCGACGAGCGCTGAGACGGTTTCCGTCCCTGGGTCGCGGTGCCGCCGGGCCGGCGGAGCGTCAGACCCGCAGCGCGCCCAGGCGGCCCTCCAACTGGCCCAGCAGAGCCCCGAGAAGCGCCGCCAGTTCGCCCTGTTCCGGGCCGTCCACGCCGGACAGTACGGCGGACTCGTAGGCGAGCTGTTCGGGCAGGATGCCGTCGACGAGGTCGCGTCCGGCGTCCGTGAGGCGGACGTGGGCGACCCGGCGGTCGCGGGTGTCGCCGCGCCGCTCCACCAGGCCGCGCTCGGTGAGCTGCTTGAGGCGCTTGGTGACGGCGGCGCCGGAGGAGAAGGTCTCGCGGGCCAGGTCACCGGGGGTCAGCTCGTGCCCGGTGCGGCGCAGCGCGCCGAGCAGGTCGAACTCGGCGCGGCTGAGGCCCGCCCGGCGCAGCGGGGCGTCCTCGGCCTGCTGCAGAAGGGCGGCGCAGCGGTTGATGCGGCCGATGATCTCCATCGGTCCGGTGTCGAGGTCGGGATGGACGGCCCGCCACTGCCGCACGACCGCGGCGACGGTGTCCCCGCGCGGTCCTCCCCTGCCGTCGCCGACTCCCCCGTCGCCCCCGGTCGCCGAGCCCCCGTCGGTTGCGGTCATGGCCGTACGTCCTCCGTTCTCGTGCCCGTGTCGCGGTCCGGACGCGCTGCCTGGCGCCGCACCGTCTGGGCGAGCGTACGGTGTCCGGACTGCTCGGCGAGCACGACCCTCTCCTGGGGCAGGGCGCGTCCCCACCATTCGCCGGACGCGGCGTCGACGGTGACCCGCAGGTCGGTCAGCGCGGCGGCGAGTCCCCGGCGGGCGGCCTCCAGGGCGCCGGGGGCGGGGTCGGGCTCCGCCAGGAGGCGGGCGGCGCGTTCGCGGGCGCGGTCGGCGGCGGTCACCGCCTGTCCGACGCGGCTGCCGGCCCGCCGGTTGGTGACGGCGACGGCGGCCAGGAAGCCGACCAGGGCGCCGACGAGGGTGTCCACCACCCGCTCGGTGATCAGGTCTCCGGGCTCCTGGTAGCCGGCGAACTCCGTGATGAGCAGCGCCATCGGGGTGACGCAGACACTGCCGAGCCAGTAGTTGCGGGTGATGAGCGCCTCGGCGCCGAAGTTGAGGGCGAGGCAGAGGACGACCAGGAGGGCCTGCCCGAGGTGGGCGAGCGGTGCGATGGCCGCGAACAGCAGCACCCCGGCGACGTTGCCGACCACGCGCTGCACGGCGCGGCTCCAGGTCAGGGTCATGTTGGCCTGGTAGAGCGCGGCGGCGGTGACCAGGGCCCAGTAGGGGCGGCCGATGCCGAGGGCGAGGGAGGCGTAGCCGGCCAGGGCGCAGCCGAGGGCGGTGCGCAGGGCGATCGGGGTCAGCGGGCCGAGCCGCTGCCACAGGCGCGCGGGAGGGGCGGCGAGCTCGGCGTCCACGCCGAGAAGTTCGTCGGCGGCGGCCGGGGAGTCCCCGGTGCGGGGGATCCGGCCGGTGCCGCGCAGGGCGCGGGCCCAGGCGCGCAGCCGCTCCGGGTCCGTGTCGGCGGGCGCGGCGAGCGCGACCTCGGCGCGGACGACGAGGTGTTCCAGGGCGTGCCGGGTGGTGGCGCGGGTGCCCTTCGCCGGGAGGGACAGCAGCGTCTGCCAGGCGGCCTGTACGGCGGCGTACCCGGCGGTGCGGGTGGCGACGTGGCCGTCGCCGGTGCCGCCGGTGTCGGCGTACGCGGCGGCGGCGTTCAGGGCCTGGGCGGTGGCCCGGCGCTCGGGGCCGTGCGGGCGGACCGGGGCGGGTGCCATGCCGACGAGCCAGGCCCAGGCGCCCGCGGCGGCGGCCAGCGCCAGATGGCCGGGGATCTGGCCGAGGGTCTGCGGGACGAACAGGGCGGCGGAGCTGATGAAGGTCAGGACCACGTTGCCCGGCGGGCCGACGCGGGTCGCGTCGCACAGGGCCTTCTGCACGGCGGCCAGCAGGGCGCCGACGGTGACGAGGACGACGGCGTTACGCGTGAGCGAGGCGGTGACCAGGGCGACGGCGACGCCGCCGAGCATGCCGAGCACCACCCGGGCGAGGGTGCGGGCGCGGGCGGCGTAGGGGCGGTTGTGGGCGTAGAGCGCGCACAGCGACCCGGCCATGGTGTACATCGCCAGGTCGAGGCGGCCGAGCGCCAGCAGGATCAGGTTGGGCGGGGCGACGGCGGCGACCGAACTCAGGGCGGGCTTGAACCAGATCTCGGAGGGCCGACGCAGACGCAGCACACCTGTCAGGGACAGACGTCGGCCGAGTGAGGTACCGGAGGTGGGGGTCGCACTGCTCATGGGATTGAGCTTAGCAGGTGTTTTACCAGTAAATCATTACCTTGGATGTGACGTCGACCCCGTCGCCCACCTGCGACGATGCGCCGCACTCCCCCGAATACCCCCCGTGTACACCCTTGCGCTCGCGTGCGCGCCGCACGGCCCGGGCAGTTCTTGACCGACCGTCGAGCGTCGAGCGGGGAGGCATCTGTGCACGGACCGGCGTCGTCCGGCTGGCTGCTGGTCGCGCTCTGCGCGGCGACCGGCGCCTACTGCCTGCTGCGGATGCGCAGCAGCGTCGAGGAGCAGCGCCGCGCCGCGGGCGGCGAAGCCCTCATGGGGTTCGGCATGGCCGCCATGGCCGTGCCCGCGGCGGTGTTCACCCCGCCGGAATGGGCCTGGCCCGGTTACGCGGTGGTGTTCGGTGCCGCGGGGCTGCGCGCGCTGTGGGCGGCCCGCTCGGGGGGTCACCATCTGCACCACCTGGTCGGGGCCGCGGCCATGGTCTACATGGCGGTGGTGATGGCCGGCTCCCCCGCACACGCCCACGGCACCTCCGGAATACCCGTGCTGACCGGGGCTCTGCTGCTCTACTTCACCGGATACGTCCTGGTGACCGGCGTACGTCTGATGCCGGTCGTCGCCGTGGCCGGGGGTGGTCCGGCGGCCGGATGGGGCGACCGGCCGGAGTTGGCGCGAGCCTGCCGGCTCTCCATGGGGATCGCGATGCTGGCCATGCTGCTGACCATGTGACACCGGCTGCCCCGCACCGCGTACCCGGCATACCCCGTGCGCAACCGTTGCCTGCGTCACTTCGCGCGGCGGGCCGTACTGCCGACGGCGCCACGCTCATAGGCTGCCCCCATGATTCTCCCCGCGGCACTGTTGCTGCTCGGCACCCTGACCGCCGTGCTCGCCCCCAGGCTGCTCGCCCGGGCCGACTGGCCGGACCGGGAACCGGTGGTCGCGCTGTGGGTGTGGCAGTGCGTGGTGGCGGCCGTGCTCATGTGCTGCGCGCTGTCGATGACGTTCAGCGCGGCCGCGGCCTGGCACGCGGTGGGTGGGCACGTGTTCGCGACGGCGCCGCGCCCGGTGGTCGAGGCCTACGCGCTCGGCACCTCCGGCCTCTGGGCGGACACGACCGCCGTCACGCTGGCCTGCGGCGGGCTGTGGAGCGCCGCGATGCTGACCCGGGAGGTCGTACGGGCCCGCACCCGGCGTCGGCGGCGCCGGGCCGAACTCCTGCTGCGTGCTCCCGTGTTGCCCGGCGAACTGCCCGGTTCGGACCCGCTCGTCGTGCTGGAGGGTGAGCGGCCCGACGCCTGGTGGCTGCCCGGCACTCCCCCGCGGCTGGTCGTCACCACCGCCGCGTTGCGCCGTCTCAAGGGCCGGCAGCTGGACGCGGTCCTGGCCCACGAGAAGGGGCACGCGCAGGCGCGGCACGACTGGCTGCTGCACTGCTCGTCCGCGCTGGCGGACGGGTTCCCGCAGGTTCCGGTGTTCGCGGTGTTCCGCGACGAGATGCACCGCCTGGTCGAACTGGCCGCCGACGACGTGGCCTCCCGCCGATTCGGCCGGCTGACGACCGCCCTGGCACTGGTCGAACTCAACGAGGACCGGGGCGTGTTCGGCCCGTGCCCGACCGCCGAGGCCCATGTCCCGCAGCGCGTGCACCGGTTGCTCACGCCGCCGAACCGGCTGTCGGCGGCCCGGCGGCTGCGGCTGACGGCGTCGGCCGCCCTGGTGCCGGCGGTGCCGGTATTGGTGGCTTTCGTACCGGGACTTCGGGCGCTGGGGTAGTCCCCCGCCGCGCTCCCGCCCCGGAAATTGGCCCCGGGCCCCCCGGGTCGGCGAGTATCGCAGCATGATGACGCCGCCCGTCGACTCCCCGCCCGGTCCACCGCAACCCCGCACCGCCCTCCGCGTCACCTGGACGCTGGCCGTGTTCTCCGCGCTGCTGCTCACCCTGGTGGCCGTGGAGTGGCACCCGTTGATCAGCCTGGACGACGACATCGCCGGCACGACGCACCGCTGGGCGGTCGACGAACCGGGCATCACGCACGCCATGCGGATCCTCACCGACTGGGTCTGGGACACGTGGACGATGCGACTGCTGTGCGCGGTGGTGGTGTTGTGGCTCTGGTTCCGGCGCGAAGACCGGTGGACGGCCGTGTGGCTGGGGATGACGTGTCTGCTGGGCAGCCTGTTGCAGCAGGCCCTGAAGGCGGCGGTGAACCGTTCCCGCCCGGTCTGGCCCGACCCCGTGGACTCCGCGCACTACGCGGCCTTCCCCTCGGGTCACGCCATGACCGCCACGTTCGTGTGCGGCCTGCTGGTCTGGCTCCTCCACCATTACGGCGCCGCCCACTCACTGCGCCTGACCGCACTGGCCGTGGCCGTGGTCTCCGTGGCCGGGGTCGGCGTGACACGGGTGTGGCTCGGCGTCCACTGGGCCACGGACGTCGTCGGCGGCTGGCTCCTGGGCGCCCTGGTCGTGGCCGTCGCGGTACTGATCCACCGGCGCCGGCACCCGTGACCACGCCGGCGCCGGGCCCCCGGCACGCCTACCGCTACGTGGGACTGCCCGAGCTGCGGGCGACGGTCCGGCCCGGCACCGAGGGCCATGCGATCCGCTCGCCCGCCGATCTCGACGCCTGGATGACGGAGCGGGGCCCGGCGGAGGCCACCGAGCCGTTCACCTACGTCGTCGGCCACGACGGTCTGCCGCGGCCGGCTCCGCGCCGCAGCGAGCACGTGGCATGCGCGGGCGGCCGGGACGTACTGGGCGCGGGCGGGATCGCCTTCGGCCACATCCCCTCGTAGGATCCACCCATGGCTGCCGTCCTGTTCGACTTCTCCGGGACCCTTTTCCGTATCGAATCCACCGGCGCCTGGCTGCGCGCGGCACTCGCCGGCACCGGACTGACGCTTTCCGCACCGGAGCTGGCCGAGACGGCTCAGGCCCTCGAAGCCTCGGGTGCGCTGCCGGGCGGCGCGCCTCCGCTGCGGGTACCGGAGGAACTCGCCGATGCCTGGGGGGCCCGGGACCTGGATCCCGAGCTGCACCGGGCCGCGTACACCGGGCTCTCCCGGCAGGTGCCGCTGCCTGACCCCGGGCTGCACGACGCGCTGTACGACCGGCACATGGCACCGGGGGCGTGGAACCCGTACCCCGACGCCGCCGAGGTGCTGAGCGCGCTGCGCGGGTACGGGATCGCCGTGGGCGTGGTCAGCAACATCGGCTGGGACCCGCGTCCGGTCTTCCGCGCGCACGGCCTCGACCGGTACGTGGACACGTACGTCCTGTCGTACGAGCACGGCGTCCGCAAACCCGACCCCCGGCTGTTCGCCACCGCCTGTGCGGCGCTCGGGGCCGGACCGGGGCGGACGCTGATGGTCGGTGACGACCGGCGGGCGGACGGGGGTGCGGCGGCCCTCGGGTGCGCGGTGCACTTCGTGGACCATCTCCCGGTGACCGAGCGGCCGGCCGGTCTGCTGCCCGTGCTTGATCTGGTGCGCCGACCGGGTCTGGGCGGAGAACGTCCACTCCGGTCGAGCAAGTAGCCCGGGGCAACCAGTCGGGAAATCCGTCCGCCTCGGACGATCCCCCGTGTCGCCCGAGGCAGACGGTAGCCGGACCTGACCCACTGGGGTCCGCCCGTCTGCGCTGAGTATAGTTGGCTGCCAGCCAGTCAACGCAGGAGTACAGCATGTCCCCGCGCAGCGCCTCGGTCAATGAAGAGTTGCGGAGGCGTTCGAAGGAACGGCTCCTGCAGGCCGCGGTGGAGCTGGTGGGCGAGCACGGATACGACACGACCACGCTGGGCGACATCGCCGACCGGGCGGGCTCGGCGCGCGGTCTGGTCTCGTACTACTTTCCCGGCAAGCGCCAGCTGGTGCAGTCGGCCGTGCACCGGCTGATGCACCGCACGCTGGAGGAGGCGCTGGAGCGGGAGCCGTGCACCGCCGAGGGGCCGGAGCGGATGGCGCGGGCCATCGACGCGATCCTGGGCCTCGCCCGGGACCGGCCGGTGCTCATGCGCCAGCACATGGCGGGCCTGCTCCAGGCCGAGGTGGGTTTCGTGCCCTGTCCGGAGCAGCGGCGGCTGGCGGAGCTGCTGCGGGACACCGTGGCCCGGCACGGCTCACGGGACGTCGACCGCGACTACCCGATGCTGCGCGCGCTGCTGATGGGCGCCGTCTTCGCCGCTCTGGTGCCGGGGGTGCCGATGCCCGTGCCGGTGCTGCGCGCCGAGTTGTTCAAGCGCTATCGGCTGGAGTGGGAACTGGGTGTCCCGCCGGACGCCGAGGCGCCCGACGGGACGGCGTGCGACACGGATCTGTCGCGGTTCTTCTCGACCGGAGTGCCCGATCAGCCGATCCTGACCGACCGTTCCGACCGGCCGACTCAGTCGAAGTAGTCCGGCTGCGTCTGCGTGTTGAGCTCGCGCAGATGGACCCGCTTGGCCGGGTCGGTGCGCCGGTCGCTGAGCTTGAGGACGTCGAAGCCCTTGGCGATGTCGTTCGAGTAGATGTAGCCGTTGTAGTAGTACGCGGACCAGGAGCCGCCGGTGGTGATGCCGTCCGTGGTCAGCGGGCCGCGCTCGAAGTAGGCGATCTCCTTCGGACGCTTGGAGTCGGTGAACTCCCAGACGGAGACGCCGCCCTGGTACCAGGCCTGGACCATGATGTCGCGGCCCTTGACCGGGATCAGCGAGCCGTTGTGGGCCACGCAGTTCTCGGTGTCCGCCTGGTGGCGGGGGATCTTGAAGTAGCTGCGGAAGACCAGCTCCCGGTGGTCGCCCCGGCCGACGATGTCGTAGATGCCGTCGGCGCCGCGGTTCGGGCCGATCTCCGCGTTGCAGGTGGCGGCGCCACCGCCGCCCAGCTCGTCGGTGAAGACGACCTTGTTCGCCCGCTGGTTGAAGGTCGCCGAGTGCCAGAACGCGAAGTTGACGTTGTCCTGGACCCGGTCGATGACCTTCGGACGCTCGGGGTCCTCGATGGAGAACAGGATGCCGTCGCCCATGCAGGCGCCCGCCGCGAGGTCCTTCGAGGGCAGCACGGTGATGTCGTGGCAGCCGGTGGTCTTGGAGACGCCCGGGTTGGTGGGCCCGCCCGGGTTGCCGCCGCCGTCGGGGCCCTCACCGGGGAACAGCACCGGGAAGTCCACCACGGCCGCCCGCTCGGGTGCCTTGCGCGGCACCTTGATGACGGAGATGCCGTCGTGCGGCGGCCGGCAGTCGGGGTAGGCGGCGTTCGGCGAGTACGAGGAGACGTAGACGTAGACGTTCTTGCGCTCGGGCACCAGCGTGTGGGTGTGCGAGCCGCAGGCGGTCTCGACGGCGGCGACGTACTTCGGGTTCCGCTTGTCGCTGATGTCGAAGACCTTCATGCCCTCCCAGGAGGACTTCTCGGTCGCGGGCTGCGTGGTGCTGTTGCAACTGCTGTCGCTGCGCGAGGAGTCGGTCGACAGGAACAGCAGGTCGCCGGAGACGGAGATGTCGTTCTGCGAGCCGGGACACAGCACCTGGGCCACGGTCCTCGGCTTCTTCGGGTTCTTGATGTCGAAGATGCGGAAGCCGTCGTAGTTGCCGGCGAAGGCGTACCGGCCCTGGAAGGCCAGGTCCGAATTGGTGCCGGACAGCGCGTCCTTGGGGATGTTGGCCAGGTGCTCGATGTTGTCCGAGTGGACTATCTCGTCCTGGCCGGGTATCTCGCCGCTCTCGATCGCGTCGCGCACCTCGGCGCGCGCGCTCTTGGACACCTCCTTCGACGCGGCCGGGCTGTCCCCGGGGTCGGGGGTCGCCACGGCCGGGCCGGCGGTGAGCAGCGCGGACAGGAGTCCGGCGGCGGCAGCCGCGACTCCCAGGCGTCTGCGCCGCGTTCGCGGGTCGTTGAACAGGGTCACTGTTTCCTCCCTACGTCCGTTCCCTTCGGAACGGTTCACGCACCCCCGCAGTATCGTCTTCACCATGCACATATCAACAGGGGGCAACAAACTCGCAATGAAGTTTTTTGATCAGTGACGCGCGGAAGCGTGCTAGGACGGTCATCGCACCCACAAGGTGCCTCGCATCCCGCCTGCCACAGGAGGTTGTTGTGCCCTCTCGTCCCACCTTGTCCCGAGCGTCGCTCGTCACGGCCTCGCTGACCTCACTGGCCGTGCTCGGGCTCGGGGCCTGCGACTCCGGTTCGGACACCGGGTCGGCGGCCGCGGCCGGGCCTTCGGTGATCGCTCCGGGCGAGCCGGGCGAGGGCAACCGCACGCTGTCCGCCGAAGAGGCCGAGAAGCAGCGTGCCGACGACGACTCCCCCAACTCGGCGGACGTCTCCTACGCGCGGATGATGATCCAGCACCACGCCCAGGCACTGGAGATGACCGAACTCGTGCCGGAGCAGGCCGAGTCCGGCCAGGTCGAGAAGCTCGCCGAACGGATCTCCGCCGCGCAGGGACCGGAGATCACGGCGATGAAGGGCTGGCTGAAGAACCACGGCGAGAAGGAGGCCGGGGGCGGGCACGACCACGCCGCGATGCCGGGGATGGCGACCGAGGCCCAGTTGGGGAAGTTGCGCGCGGCGAAGGGCAAGGCCTTCGACCAGCTCTTCCTCAAGCTGATGATCACCCACCACGAGGGTGCGATCACCATGGCCACGGACGTGAAGTCGCAGGGCAACAACGTGCAGGTCGAGGAGATGGCCGACGACGTGGTCGCCCAGCAGACGAGCGAGATCTCGCGGATGCGCGGGATGCTGTGACGGACCGCCGGCGGCGGCGCTTCAGCGCCGTGCGCGACGCGGGGTCAGAAAGCCCTCGTCGCGCGCCTGGCCGATCAGCCTGAGTGACCTCCGCCGGCTGTACCCGGTCGCGCGCATCACCGCGAGAACCGGGTCGCCGCCCACGTCCCGGGCCGCCCGGTACTCCTGTGCGACGAGCCGGCACCCCTCCCTGCCGCGCGGCCACGCGGGCCGGGCCCGCCGGGGCGCGGCGGGTGCGGCGCCGGCGGAGACCGGCACGCAGGCCTCGAAGAGCGGGCCCTCCAGCCACTCGGCGAGCACGGCCAGGTCGTCGAGGGACAGCGGCGGCTCGGCCCGTACGTCCTCGACCCGCACGCCCTGACCGGACAGCACGGCGAGCGCCTCCACCCGGGCGCCGTCGGGGAACGCCAGCCGGACGTCGAACCACGAGGTGGCGGCGGAGCCCTCACGCACCACCCAGGCGTGCCGCACGGACATCTCACCGTCGTCCGGACAGCGGTCGGAAAGCTGAAGAGAACGATCAACGAAGGATGCCTCAAGCACATACGCAACGTAACCGCATGATCACATTCCATACGAACGGAACACGCACGAACATCCGCCGTTCACCGGGCGCAGCACCCTGTCAGCGGAGCGGAAGCGGTGGGATGCTGGAAGCACCAGCGACCCCTCCGACTTCCGGACCATCCGCCTCCCGGACAAGGAGTTCCGCCGTGCTGCGTGTCGCCGTCGTCGGCTCGGGACCGAGCGGGTGCTACACCGCCCAGAGCCTCGTCCAGCTCGGCCGCGAAGTGCACGTGGACGTCCTGGACCGTCTGCCGTGCCCGTACGGACTGGTGCGGTACGGCGTGGCACCGGACCACGAGAAGATCAAGTCGCTGCAGAACACCCTGCGCACGGTCCTGGAACACGATCGGGTGCGGTTCCTCGGCGGCGTCCCGGTCGGCCCCGGGGGCGTGCCGACCGCGCGGCTGCGCGAGCTGTACCACGCGGTGGTGTACTGCGTGGGCGCCGCCACCGACCGGCGCCTCGGCATCCCCGGCGAGGAGCTGCCGGGCAGCTGGTCGGCGACCGAGTTCGTGTCCTGGTACAGCGCCCATCCGGACGCCGTGGACGACGGCTTCCTGCGCGGTGTGCGGTCGGCGGTCGTGATCGGGGTGGGCAACGTCGCCGTCGACGTGGCGCGGATGCTGGTACGCGGCGTCGCCGAGCTGAGCGGCACCGACATGCCGCAGGCGGCGCTCGACACGCTCGCCGCCGGGCGGGTGGCCGAGGTGCACATGGTGGGCCGGCGGGGCCCCTCGCAGGGCCGCTTCACCACCAAGGAGCTGCGTGAGCTGGGCGCCCTTCCTGACACGGCCGTCGTGGTGGACCCGGCGGAGCTCGCGCTGGACCCGGCGTACCGGGCCCCCTCCGGGCTGCCCGGTCCGCAGCGCCGCAACGTGGAGGTGCTGCGCGGCTGGGCCGGGCAGCCCGCTCCGGACGTCGCCCGGCGGATCCGGCCACGCTTCTTCCTGCGCCCGGTGGAGCTGACGGCGGACGGCGACGGCCACGTCCGCGCCGTGCGCTTCGAGCGGACGGCACCGGACGGACGCGGCGGCGTGACGGGCACCGGGCGGTACGAGGAGATCGAGGCCCAGCTGGTGCTGCGGTCGGTGGGCTATCGCGGGGTGCCGCTGGAGGGGCTGCCGTTCGACGCGGCGAGCGGCACGGTGCCGCATCGGGCGGGGCGTGTCCTGCGGGAGGGTGCCGTCGCCCCCGGGGAGTACGTGGCCGGCTGGATCAAGCGGGGCCCCACCGGTGTCATCGGCACCAACCGCCCGTGCGCGAAGGAGACGGTGACGTCCCTGCTGGCGGACGCCGCCGCGCTCGCGGAACGGGACCTTTCCGAGGACCCCCTCGCACTCCTGCGCGCCGAGGGGACCGAGCCGGTCGAGTGGGCCGGGTGGCGGGCCATCGAGCGGGCCGAGGCGGAACTCGGCGCCTCGCTGGGGCGGCACGTGGTCAAGCTGCCCGACTGGGTGTCGCTGCTGACGGCGGCACGGACGACCGCGGCCCGAGGGCGCGGCCGGCGAGGGCCCGAGTAGCGGGCTCCCGCCGCGGTCAGCCGGTGCCGAGGTGGGCGGCCTGGCGGGCCTCGGCGGCCAGGAGGGCGTCGAGCAGCCCGGGGAAGAGAGCGTCCAGGTCGTCCCTGCGCAGGCCGTTCAACTTGGCCGTCCCCCGGTAGGTCTGTCGGACCAGCCCACTCTCGCGCAGCACCCGGAAGTGGTGCGTGGTGGTGGACTTGGTGACCGGCAGGTCGAAGTACGAGCAGGAGAAGAGCTCGTCGCTGTCGGCGGCGAGGTCCCGCACGATCCGCAGCCGCACCGGGTCGGAGAGCGCGTGCAGCACCGACTCGAGCCGGATCTCCTCGCGTGCCGGGTGCGGCAGGTCGCGGGTGCCGGTGGCGGCGGGGGTCACGGTGGCTCCAGTTCGTCCGGGAGGGTCCCACCGTTCAGGAGGGGCCTTCATTGTACGAAGACTCCCGTAGTTTGACACACGCCGTACTACGAGAGCTATCGTACGAGCCGTTTCCTCCTGCCCCTCCTGCCGCGACCAAGGGAGTACCCGCCCATGAGCGCCCTCTTCCAGCCCCTCCAGCTGCGTGACACCACGATCCCGAACCGGGTCTGGATGCCGCCGATGTGCCAGTACTCCGCCGCCCCGGAGGGCCCGTTGGCGGGCGTTCCCGGTGACTGGCACTTCGCGCACTACGGCGCACGCGCGGTGGGCGGCACCGGCCTGATCGTCACCGAGGCCACCGGCGTGTCGCCGGAAGGCCGTATCTCCCCGCAGGACCTCGGCCTGTGGAACGACACCCAGGTCGAGGCGTTCCGCCGGATCACGGACTTCCTGCGGTCCCAGGGCACGGTCCCGGCGATCCAGTTGGCCCACGCGGGGCGCAAGGCGTCGACCGCGCAGCCCTGGAAGGGCGGGGCGCCGGTGGGCCCGGACGCGCACGGCTGGCAGCCGGTGGCCCCGAGCGCGCTCGCGTTCGACGAGCGGCACCCGGTGCCGACCGAGCTGACGACCACGCGGATCCAGGAGATCGTCGGTCAGTTCGCGGACGCCGCGCGCCGGGCCCTCGCGGCCGGTTTCGAGATCGTCGAGATCCACGGCGCCCACGGCTACCTGATCCACGAGTTCCTGTCGCCCCACTCCAACCACCGCACCGACGCCTACGGCGGCTCGTACGAGAACCGCACCCGGTTCGCCCTGGAGGTCGTCGACGCCGTGCGCGAGGTGTGGCCCGACGGCAAGCCGCTGTTCTTCCGCGTCTCGGCGACCGACTGGCTGGAGGAGGGCGGCTGGACGCCCGACGACACCGTCCGCTTCGCCCACGACCTCCGGGCGCACGGCATCGACCTCCTCGACGTCTCCACCGGCGGCAACGTCCCGCGTGTCCGGATCCCGACCGGGCCCGGCTACCAGGTCCCGTTCGCCGCGCGCGTGAAGGCGGACGCCCCCCTGCGGGTCGCCGCCGTGGGTCTGATCACCGACGTCGAGCAGGCCGAGAAGATCCTGGCCAACGGCGAGGCCGACGCGGTGCTGCTGGGACGCGAGCTGCTGCGCGACCCGTCCTGGGCCCAGCACGCGGCGCGAGAGCTGGGCGAGGACGTCCGCATGCCGGACCAGTACGGCTGGGGCATGTGAGGCGGCGCATCAGCGCGCGAAGCGTTGACTAGAAAGCGCTTACCCTCTACGGTCCGTTCATCAGCATGACCGTCGCGAACGCGGTGGGACCGCCAAGCCCCCACCCGTGCGCCCTCCGCGTGCGCGACGGCATCAGCAGGACGCACATCGTTCACGTACATGTTCCGTGCCACCCCCACCCCTCATGGAAGGGACCAGAACATGACTGCTGCGACACGACCCCGCGCGCGGCGACGCGGCGCGACCGGCGCGCTGGCCGCACTCGGACTCTCGGTTGGCATGCTCATGACCTCCGGAGCCTCCCCGGCGCACGCCGCCACCTGGCCGACCCCCAACGGCAGCGAAGGAGTCTCGTCGACCATCCCGGTCTCCGGCACCAAGGACTACGGGATGAAGCGCCTCTACGGCACCGGCGACCTCGGCTCCGGCGGCCAGGACGAGGACCAGGGCCCGATCCTGGAACTGGCCCCCGGCGCCGTCCTCAAGAACGTGATCCTCGGCGCCCCCGCCGCGGACGGCATCCACTGCAAGGGCAGTTGCACCCTGCAGAACGTCTGGTGGGAGGACGTCGGCGAGGACGCGGCCACCTTCCGGGGCTCCTCGTCGTCGAACGTCTACACCGTCTCCGGCGGCGGCGCCAAGGAAGCCGGCGACAAGGTGTTCCAGTTCAACGGCGCAGGCACGCTGAACGTCTCCGGCTTCTCCGTCAAGAACTTCGGCACCTTCATCCGCTCCTGCGGCAACTGCTCGACGCAGTACAAGCGGACGATCAACCTCGACACCATCGAGGTGAACTGGAAGGGCGGCCGAATCGCCGGCATCAACACCAACTACGGCGACAGCGCGACCCTGCGCAACATCACGATCGTCGGGGACAGCGGCAAGAAGATCGTCCCGTGCCAGAAGTACATCGGCAACGACGACGGCGACGAGCCGGACTCGAACGGCTCGGGCCCCGACGGCACGCACTGCAAGTACTCGTCGTCCGACATCACCTACAAGTGACGCGTCGGACGAGGATGGGTTGACGGGTTGATCCCGCCGCTTCAGGTCCGGGTGTTCCGCACCCGGACCTGTCCGGCCTGCTCCCGCTGGTAGTCCGTGTAGGCGTCGCGCAGGGCGGTGCCCGGCCAGTGGGCCGGGAGGAGCTCCGGGGGCAGGACCGGGTCGGCGAGCAGGTGGCGTACGACGGCCGCGAACGCGGTGAGCCGGTCGGCCGGCCGGCGGGACCGGTCGACATGGGCGAGCAGCGCCCGGGCCGTGGCGGACCAGGCGTCCAGCGGCCACAGGTTCGCGGCCAGTTCGGCGGCCGGACGGCCGGGGCGCGAGACACAGCGCTCGGCCACCAGGTCGAGTTCGGCGGGCAGTGGGCGGCGCAGGTTGGCGGGGCGCAGCCAGACGCCCTCGCGGAGTTCGGCGAGCCGCAGGGCGGTCAGCCGGGTGCGCAGGTCGGCGCGTTCGGCGGGAGCGCGCCCCGTCGCGGTGATCAGGAGCATCTCCCAGTCGCCCGCCCACGCGCGCGTGTGCGGGCGGACGGCCTCGTCCTGGCGCCGCCGGCGCTCCAGCAGCCGCTCACTGAGGCGGTAGCCGGTGTCCGTGCGCCGCAGGTCGCCGGCGGCGACCATCCGGCTCAGTGCCGCGCGCACGGTGGACCCGCCGACGTCGAAGCCCTCGACGACCCGCACCAGCTCCCGCACCGGCAGTTCGGGGCGACGGGTGCCGAGCAGCAGACTCAGGACGACCGACCGCGCGGACAGCGGGCGCAGCGTGAGCTCGCCGGGGGGCACGGAGTCGTTCATCCGCGTGGGCGCGTGTCGTCCATCCACATGAGCACGTACTGTACGTGCGCCTCGCGTGTTGCACTATTGCTGCGGCCGCAGAAGTGATGCAACATGCCTGTCATGACGACACTCGCGCAGGAGCCGTACGAGGAGTCCGCGGGCCATCACGAGGGGTACGCCACGCACGACGTCACCAATCAGCCCCCTCCCCCGGCCCCCTACGACGCCTCCGACGACACGGCCCTGCTGGAAGGGGTGCGGCGGGAGGAGGCCGGGTGGGCCGAGGAGGACCTGCGGCGGCTCGGCAAGCGGGCCGGGAGCGCGGAGGCGCAGGACTGGGGTGACCTGGCCAACCGCCACGAGCCGGTGCTGCGCACGCACGACCGGTACGGCAACCGGGTCGACGAGGTCGAGTACCACCCGAGCTGGCACCACCTGATGCGTGTGGCGGTCGGCGAGGGGCTGGCGGGCGCGCCCTGGGCCGACGACCGGCCGGGCGCCCATGTCGCGCGGACCGCCGGCGGGCTGGTCTGGGGTCACACGGAGGCCGGGCACGGCTGTCCGACGTCGATGACCTATGCGGCCGTTCCCGCCCTGCGCGCCCAGCCCGAGCTCGCGAAGGTCTACGAACCGCTGCTGACCAGCCGGGAGTACGAGCCGGGGCTGCGGACGCCCGCGGAGAAGCGCGGCCTGCTGGCAGGCATGGGGATGACCGAGAAGCAGGGCGGCTCCGACGTCCGCACGAACACCACGGCGGCCACCCCGACCGCCGAGCCCGGCGTCTACACGCTGCGCGGGCACAAGTGGTTCACGTCGGCGCCGATGTGCGACGTGTTCCTGGTGCTGGCGCAGGCTCCGGGGGGCCTGTCCTGCTTCCTGGTGCCGCGTGTGCTGCCCGACGGCAGCCGCAACACCTTCCGCATCCAACGCCTGAAGGACAAGCTCGGCAACCGGTCCAACGCCTCGTCCGAGCCAGAGTTCGACGGCACGGTCGCCTGGCTGGTCGGGCCCGAGGGGCAGGGCGTCAAGACGATCATCGAGATGGTCAACTGCACGCGGCTGGACTGTGTGATGGGCTCGGCGACGCTGATGCGCAAGACGCTCGTCGAGGCCGGGCATCACGTACGGCATCGCAGCGCGTTCGGCGCCCGGCTGGTCGACCAGCCGCTGATGCGCAACGTCCTGGCCGACCTGGCGCTGGAGTCCGAGGCCGCGACGACGCTCACCCTGCGGCTGGCGGGTGCGGCGGACCGGGCGGTGCGCGGGGACGCCGGGGAGGCCGCGTTCCGGCGGATCGCCACCGCCGTCGGCAAGTACTGGGTGACCAAGCGGGGCCCGGCGTTCACCGCGGAGGCCCTGGAGTGCCTAGGCGGCAACGGCTACGTGGAGGAGTCGGGCATGCCCCGGCACTACCGCGAGGCTCCCCTGCTGTCGATCTGGGAGGGCTCGGGGAACGTCAACGCCCTCGACGTGCTGCGGGCGCTCGGCCGCTCACCCGCCACCGCGCACGCCCTCTTCGACGAACTCGCCCTCGCGCGCGGGGCGGACGCCCGGCTGGACGCCGCCGTGGCCCGGCTGGAGTCGGGGCTGACGGAGGCGTCCGAGACCGGCGCCCGCCGCCTGGTGGAGCTGATGGCCCTCACCCTCCAGGCCTCGCTCCTGGTACGGCACGCCCCACCCGCCGTCGCCGACGCCTTCTGCGCGACCCGGCTCGGCGGCGACTGGGGGCACTCCTTCGGCACGCTGCCCGCCGGGGCCGACCTGGACGGCATCCTGGCCCGGGCGCTGCCCGGCGAGGGCTGAGCGGCTCGCGCGGGGGACCTCGCGCCGGACCCGACGCCACCGTCCTGACCTGCGGCGACACCCATTCCAGAGGTGACTGTCAGTGCCGGGGTGCAGACTGGCCCGTGTCCGAGACAAAGGCGTCGACGACGACGCCGCGGAGGTGATCGGCATGACCGAGGTACTGCTCGCCGTGGGCACCCGAAAAGGCCTGTTCATCGGGCGCCGACGGGGTGGCACCTGGGAGTTCGACGAGAGTCCCTACTTCAACGCACAGGCCGTCTACTCGGTGGCCCTCGACACCCGCGGCGACACCCCGCGGCTGCTGGCCGGCGGGGACAGCGCGCACTGGGGTCCGTCGGTGTTCCACTCCGACGACCTGGGCCGGACCTGGACGGAACCGGCGCGGCCGGCCGTCAAGTTCCCGAAGGAGACCGGCGCTTCGCTGGAGCGGGTGTGGCAGCTGCACCCGGCCGCCGCGGAACCGGACGTGGTCTACGCGGGCACGGAACCGGCCGCGCTGTACCGCTCGGAGGACCGCGGCGAGAGCTTCGAGCTGGTCCGGCCCCTGTGGGAGCACCCCACGCGGTCCCAGTGGGTGCCGGGCGGCGGCGGCGAGGGGCTGCACACCGTGCTCACCGACAAGCGGGACCCGAAGTCGGTGACGGTCGCCGTCTCGACCGCCGGTGTGTTCCGCACGGTGGACGGCGGCGCGAGCTGGGCACCGTCCAACTCCGGTGTCTCCGCGGTCTTCCTGCCGGACCCGGACCCGGAGTTCGGCCAGTGCGTGCACAAGGTCGCGCGGGACGCGGCGACCCCGGACCGGCTGTATCTGCAGAACCACTGGGGTGTGTACCGCAGCGACGACGCCGGCGCGCACTGGACGGACATCGGCGAGGGGCTGCCGTCCACGTTCGGTTTCGCCGTGGCGGCCCATCCGCACCGCGGTGACACGGCGTACGTCTTCCCGATCAACGCCGACGCGGACCGGGTCCCGGCGGACCGCCGCTGCCGGGTCTACCGCACGGCGGACGCGGGCAAGAGCTGGGAGCCGCTCACGGCGGGGCTTCCTCAGGAGGACCATTACGGCACCGTGCTGCGCGACGCGCTGTGCACCGACGACGCGGAACAGGCGGGCGTGTACTTCGGCAACCGCAACGGCGAGGTGTTCGCGTCGGCCGACGACGGCGACAGCTGGCGGCAGTTGGCCTCGCACCTGCCGGACGTGCTGTGCGTACGGGCCGCGACCGTCGGATGAACGGGACCGGGGGGACGGGTCTTGGCCACCGGTTGATCGGCGTCACCCGTACGGCAGTAGGGTGACGCCGTGGCACCACGACCCTTGCATGAAATCGTCGAAGCGGGCTGGGCGCAGGCCCTGGAACCCGTCGCCGGGCGGATCACCTCGATGGGTGAGTTCCTGCGCGCGGAGATCGCCGCCGGACGCACCTATCTCCCGGCCGGATCGAATGTCCTACGGGCCTTCCAGCAGCCCTTCGACGACGTGCGGGTCCTGATCGTCGGACAGGACCCGTATCCGACCCCGGGGCACGCGGTGGGGTTGTCGTTCTCGGTCGCGCCCGAGGTGCGTCCGCTGCCCGGCAGCCTCGTCAACATCTTCCGGGAGCTGAACACCGACCTCGGTCTGCCGCAGCCTTCCGGCGGGGACCTGACCCCGTGGACCCGGCAGGGGGTGCTGCTGCTCAACAGGGCGCTCACCACGGCCCCGCGCAAGCCCGCCGCCCACCGCGGCAAGGGCTGGGAAGAGGTCACCGAGCAGGCGATCCGCGCGCTGGCGGCGCGCGGCAAGCCGATGGTGTCCATCCTGTGGGGCCGCGACGCCCGCAATCTGCGGCCGCTGCTCGGCGACCTGCCGTCCGTGGAGTCCGCGCACCCGTCCCCGATGTCGGCCGACCGGGGTTTCTTCGGCTCCCGTCCGTTCAGCCGGGCCAACGACCTGCTGGTCCGACTCGGAGGTCAGCCGGTCGACTGGCGCCTGCCGTGAGCGGCGGCTTCCTGGCCGTGGACTCCGGTGGCTCGGGTCTGCGTGTCGTGGTGGGTACGACCGGGGACGGCGCGGGGGGTGACGGAGGCGGTCCGAACGGGCTCGGGCGGCGTGCGTCGCGGGAGCCCGTCCGCACCGGTGCGCGCGGCATCGACCCCGGGCACCTGATGACGCAACTGGTACCCATGGCCAGGGCGTTGACCGCCGAGACCGGTGTGACCGGGCTCGGCACCGTGGTCGTCGGGGCCGCCGGCCTGGCCACCTTGGGCGACGCCCTGCGCGCCGAACTGCCGGGCGCGCTGGCCCGGGAGCTGGGTGCGGGGACGGTCGCGCTGGTCGCCGACGCCGTCACCGCGTACGTCGGCGCGATCGGCCCCCGGGCCGGAGCGGTGGTCGCGGCCGGCACCGGCCTGATCGCCACCGGCACGGACCTGACCCGCTGGCACCGGGCGGACGGCTGGGGTCATCTGCTGGGCGACTGCGGCGGCGGCGCCTGGATCGGACGGGCCGGGCTGGAGGCGGCGCTGCGCGCCCACGACGGGCGCCATGGCGGCTCCGCGCCGCTGCTCGCCCGGGCCGAGGAACGGTTCGGGCCGGCGGCGGGGCTGCCCGGTCAGCTGTACCCGCGTACGGACCGTCCCGCCGTCCTCGCCTCCTTCGCGCCCGAGGTGGCCGCCTGCGCCGCCGACGACCCCGTCGCCGCGGACATCCTGCGGGCCGCCGCCCGGCACATGGCCGACTCGGCCGCCGCGGTCTGCCCGACCGTCGGCGCGCCCCGTGTCGCGGTCACCGGTGGCCTGCTGAAGATGGGCGACCCCCTCGTCGTACCGCTGGAGGAGGAGCTGGCGAAGCGGCTGCCGCATGCGCGGCGGACGGCCGCGGAGGGTGATCCACTGCACGGTTCGGTCCGGATCGCGACCGACCTGGCGACCGGCTCGCTCACTCTGCCGAGTGACGACAGCATGCTGTGGGTGACGACCGTGCCGGGCGGCCGATAATCGATCCGCCGGTGAGGTGAATCGTGCCGATGTCGGCCGATCCGTACATCACTCATCAGACAAAACCGGACGGATACCGCTCACCTGCACCCTCCCCGAACAGGGAAACCCAGGAAACCAGTAACATGCGGCGCCATGAGCTCCCCCACTGGGCCCGCGTCCGGCCTGCCAGTACGAATGCCGCGCCCCCGCCAGCCCGGACGGCACCGCCGTCCCGAACCCCTGGTGGCTCCCGAGGGCGCGCCGGCGCTCGTCCTCGCGGTGCCGGGGACGCCCAGTAGCGCCACCCGTGGCCTCGCCGACGAGGTCATCAGCATCGCCCGCTCCGAGCTGCCCGGTCTCGACGCCCGGATCGGCCACCTCGACGGGGACGACGAGGAGTTCCCCTCTCTGTCGACCGTCCTCGTGCGTGCCGCCGAGGAGCGCACCGCCCGCTACGAGCAGGCGCGCGCCGCCGGTATGGAGGTGAGGGAGCCCGACGGCCCCGTCGCCGTCGTCGTGCCGCTGCTCGCCGGGCCGGACAACGCGCTGCTGCGCCGGATCCGGCAGGCCGTCATGGACAGCCGGATCGCGGCCGAGCTGACCGACGTGCTCGGCCCGCACCCGCTGCTGGCCGAGGCGCTGCACGTGCGGCTCTCCGAGGCAGGTCTGGCCCGCGCCGACCGTGCCCGCCTGTTCACCGTGGCCACCGCCGCGGACGGCATCATCCTGGCCTCCGTGGGCGGTGACGAGGCCGTTCAGGCGGCCGGGATCACCGGCATGCTGCTCGCCGCGCGCCTCGCCGTGCCGGTGATGGCGGCGGCCCTGGACGAGGACGGTTCGATCGCGTCCGTGGCCGAGCAGCTGCGTTCCTCGGGCTCGCAGCAGCTGGCGCTCGCGCCGTACCTGATCGGCCCGGAGATCGAGGCCTCCCTGCTGGAGGAGGCGGCCAAGGAGGTCGGCTGCTCCACCGCCGAGCCGCTCGGCCCGTACCCGGCGATCGGCAAGCTGGCGCTGGCCAAGTACACGACGGCGCTCGGCATCTCGCCGCAGCAGCCGCAGGGCACGCCGGTCCGCTGACACACGGGCGCCCGCGCCCCGGACGCATGGCCGAAAGGGCCCGCTCACGAGCTGAAGCGGGCCCTTCGTCATGCCGCGCGGGCCGCCGCCCGGCAGGCTGCCGCAAAAAGCGAGCAAGGGGCTCGCTCACCTGCCCGCGCCGGCGCGGAGCCACCCGACCCGCGCCACACGCCGGCCCGGGCCCGCCCCGCACGGTTGCGCAGGCCCACGCCGGCTCGCTCCTGTGCCGGCGCGGGTTTTCGGCCGCAGGCGTGCTGCGCCGACGCGGGCGGGCGTGGAGTGCTGGCCTGGGTCACCGTGCGCGGTGGGCCGGGCAGGTGTGTGGCGCGGGCGGGTGTGTGGCGCGGGCCGGGCAGCTGTGCGGGTGGGCCGCCTTAGTCGCGCCGTACCGGCGGACGCGGGCGAGTCGTGCGGCACGTACGCGAGCCGCGGGTGCGAGTCGGGCGAGGCGAGGCGGCCCGCGGGCGAGTCGTGCGGCACGTCCGCGAGCCCCGGGTGCGGGTGCGAGTCGGCCGTCGCGAGGCGGCGCCGGACCGTCGCCCGGTCAGCCGAAGACCACGCAGGACGCCGCCGGTACCGCGAGTGAGCCCGCGAGCCTCGGCGCGCCGGTCTCCTGGTCGAGCGCGAACCAGGTCACGTCACCGGAACGCTCGTTGGCCGCGTACAGGAAACCGTCCGACTCGGCGATCTCCCGCGGCCAGTGCCCGCCGCACGGCACGGTGCCGAACAGCCGGAGCCCGTCCGGCTCGACGACAAACACGGACAGGACGTCCTCACCGCGGGTCGCCGTCCACACGAAGCGGCCGTCGGGCGAGACCACGATGCCGGACGGGAAGGCGTCGCCGGACGGCGCACCGGGCAGCACCGGCACCTCGGTGAGGGGCCGCAGTACGCCGTCGGCGGCGTCCCAGCGGCAGACGGTGACGGTGGGCGCCAGTTCGTTGACCACGTAGGCGCGGGTGCCGTCCGGGTGGAAGGCCAGGTGCCGCGGGCCCGAGCCGGGGCGCAGCGCGATCTCCCGGTGCACGGCGAGGGCGCCGTCCGTCAGGGTGCAGACCCGCACCGAGTCGGTGCCGAGGTCCACGCTGACGGCCCACCGCCCGCTCGGGTCGGGCCGCACCTGGTGGGCGTGCGGTCCCTGCTGGCGCTGGGCGTGCGGGCCCGAGCCGGTGTGCTGGAGGACGCCCGACACGGCCCGGGCGAGGGCGCCGTCGGGGCGGACCGGCACGGCGGTGACGCTGCCGGAGCCGTAGTTGGCGGTCAGGACGTGCCCGTCGTACAGGCTGAGGTGGGTGGGCCCGTCGCCTCCCACGGGTACCGGACGCCCGGCGGGCTCGGGCTTGTCCCCGGCCACGCGGTAGGCGGCCACCGCGCCCTCGGCCGTCTCACTGACGGCGTAGAGCATGTCCCCGTCGGGCGCCAGGGCCAGGTAGGAGGGGTCGGGCACGCGGTCCGTGCCGCTCAGGACCGTGAGCGCGCCGCTGTCGGGCGCGACGGCCGCCGTCAGGATGCCGGGGCCGCCGGCCGCCGTGAACGACCCGATGAATGCCCGCCGCTGCCGCCTGCCAACGTCCGCCACCGTTGCTCCCTCTCGTCCCGCGTCGTCCCGCGTCGTCCCGCGCCTCGGCGTGTGCCGACTGATCGTCTGCCCCCGGGGCGACGGTAGCAGTCGATCACTTGCGGTCTAGACCAAACGGGTGGCGCGGTGCCGGGCGGCTCAGGCGCCGACGAGCGGCGAGCCGGAGGGGGTCCGCAGGGGTGCGGCGAGTTCGGCCAGGGCGCGTTCCAGGCCGTGGAGGTGGGCCAACGCGGGCTCGGTGGCGCGCGGACCGTCCGCGTGGGCGGGGACGGCCCGCCCGCCGGTGAGTGCCTCGACCGCG
Organism: Streptomyces sp. NPDC056296; assembly: GCF_042268605.1. NCBI lineage: Bacteria > Bacillati > Actinomycetota > Actinomycetes > Kitasatosporales > Streptomycetaceae > Streptomyces > Streptomyces sp. NPDC056296. Next base: position 61,146 of record NZ_JBHJRX010000006.1, read on the forward strand.
GTCTCGACACGCCAGCACGCGGCGGCCAGCCGGGCGTCGTGCGAGGCCTCCGGGTCGGCTGCGACGGCGACCAGGCCGCGGATCTCCCGGGCGCAGTCGTCGAGCAGGGCGAGTACGCGGCGGGCGCGCCGCTTGCGGCCGTACATCGGGTTCAGCGGGTGCACGAGCGGGGCGACCGACATCCGTACCCGGCCGAGCAGCTGCTCCAGTTCGGCCACGCGCGGCGCCGGGTCGGCGCCCTCGGTGCCGGCGAGGCGGGCGGCGGCCTCGGCGGTGCAGGCGTGGACGCAGCGCAGGGCGCGCTGGATCCAGACGTCGGTGACGGCGTGCGTGGTGACGGGCAGGACGACGAGCACCGCGAGTACGGCGCCGAGCGCGCCCACACCGGTCTCGACGAGCCGCAGGGCGAGCAGGCCGGGGCTGAGGAAGTCCAGGAGGCCGTAGAGCAGCTCGGCGAGCAGGGTCACGCAGAGCATCATCCAGGTGTAGGAGACCGCGGCGGTGTAGAAGATGCCGAAGACACAGGCCGCGACCAGCACGGCCGTGGGCACCGCCGATCCGGCCAGCGGAACGGCGATCAGGAAGCCCAGACCGATACCGACGACGGTGCCGAGGACCCGGCGGAAGCCGCGGACCAGGGTCTCGCCGCGCGAGGTGGTGTTGACGAACACCCACCAGGTGGCGCCGACGGCCCAGTACCAGCGTTCGTCGGACACCAGCTGGCCCACGACCAGGGCGAAGCCGGCACCGACGGTGGCCTGGACGGCCTGGCGGGTGGTGATCCGGGCGAGTCCGGTGCCGGCCGGCGGTGCGGGGACGGCGGATGGCGGCAGGCGGCGCTCATAGCACCACAGGCCGAAGCGCACCGCCGCGGCGGCGGCCACGGACAGCAGGACGGCGGCGAACATCTCGGGCAGCCGGTCCGTGGTCGCGTGCAGGAACTGGGCGATGAAGAAGGTCATGAAGGCGAACACGCCGAGGCTGTGCCCGCGCGGGCCCCAGCGCCTGGCGTACACACCCGCGCCGACGACGGCGAGGAAGGTGAGGTCCCTGGCCACGGGGAGGTCGTGCAGGGCGGCCGCGGCGGTGAGCACGGGCAGTCCGACGACCGGCAGCAGCACGGTGGTGACCGCCTGCCCGCGCACGGTGGCGTCGGTGACGGTGAACAGCGCGAGCAGTGCGGCGAGCCCGCCGATGACGGCGCCCACCAGTGAGGTACCGGCCAGGCCGCAGACGACGACGGCCAGCCCGATGCCGAGGACGGCCCGAGCGGCGAACCGCAGCCGGGACCGTCCCGGATCCGGACTCACGAACACCCTCTTCAGCACTGCTTACCGCCCCCTCACGCATTGGCGCACACCGACCCGAAGGCACTGGCATGTCACTGGTCACGTCACTGGCATGAAAAAGGCGCCGCGGGATCCGCAGCGCCATCGACCCTCCTATAGGAGCATCTCTGCCACCAGTGGCTCAACAGGCTCGTGCTGGAGTGGTCCATTGGTACAGTGATCACGGCATTCCTACGGCCACCGCAGAGCCAATGGCCGACGAGGGGACCCGGGCGCCATGGCCGTCGACGAACTCGACACCCGCATCCTGCGGCTGCTGCTGGAGCAGCCGCGCACCAGCGTGCGCGAGTACGCCCGTCTTCTCGGCGTCGCCCGCGGCACGCTCCAGGCCCGGCTCGACCGTCTGGAGCGGGACGGCGTGATCACCGGCACCGCGCCGTCCCTCTCCCCCGCCGCACTGGGCCACCCGGTGCTCGCCTTCGTGCACATCGAGGTCACCCAGGGCCACCTGGACGAGGTGGGCGAGGCGCTGGCGGCCGTCCCGGAGATCGTCGAGGCCTTCTCCATCACGGGCGGCGGGGACCTGCTGACCCGGGTCGTGGCCCGCGACAACGCGCACCTGGAGGACGTGGTGCAGAAGCTGATCAGCCTGCCAGGCGTGGTCCGCACCCGCAGCGAGGTGGCGCTGCGCGAGCGCGTCCCGCACCGGCTGCTGCCCCTGGTGGAGTCGATCGGGCGCTCAGCGCGAAAGTGATCGCCGGGTCCTCGGGGCCATGTGGGCCCTTGGCATGCTGGACCCCATGAGCACTCTCGGCGGCATCTCGGTCATCTTCGATCTCGACGGAACGCTCGTGGACAGCGAGCCGAACTACTACGAGGCGGGCCGGCAGACCCTCGCCGAGTACGGCGTACCGGACTTCACCTGGACGGACCACGAGGGATACGTGGGCATCAGCACCCAGGAGACGGTCGCCGACTGGAAGCGGCGGTACGGGCTGCGCGCCCCCGTGGAGGAACTGCTCGCCGTCAAGAACCGCCACTATCTGGAGCTGGCCCGCACCTCCGCCCGCGCGTACCCGGAGATGCGGAAGTTCGTCGAGCTGCTGGCGGGCGAGGGCGTGCCACTGGCGGTGGCGTCGGGTTCCTCGCCGGAGGCCATCGAAGCGATCCTGTCCCGCACCGGCCTGGACGCACATCTGCGCACGGTCGTCTCGGCCGACGAGGTCGCACAGGGCAAGCCCGCACCCGACGTCTTCCTGGAGGCGGCACGCCGGCTCGGGGCTGCCCCGGCCGACTGCGTGGTCCTGGAGGACGCCGCCCCCGGGGCCGCCGCGGCGTACGCGGCCGGGATGCGCTGCATCGCGATCCCGTACGTCGCGGCGCAGGCCGACGCCCCGGAGTTCGCCACCGCCGGGCTGCTGCTGCGCGGCGGGCAGGGCGAGTTCACCGCGCGGGCGGCGTACACCTGGCTCGTGCGCGCGGCGCGGCCGGCCCAGCCGGACTCCCGTGACCGTACTCGCCGGTAACGTTGACGCTCCCCCACCTGCTGCCTATCTTCTGGACGATCTTCCGAACGCTGTTCGATATATCGAAAGAATCGAGGAGCACATGGCAGCGCCCCTCTCCCGGCGGACCCTGCTGCTGGCCACGGCGATCGCCGCGGGCACGCCCGCGCTCTCGTACGCGGCGAGCGGCCGGCCCGGCGCCACGCCACAGGCACCGGCCGCGCTCGCGGGCCCCGGGGCGCCGGCGGCCTGGTCCGTACGACCCTTCGGGCTGGAGGAGGTGACGCTCGGCCGGGGCGTCTTCGCCGACAAGCGGAGCTTGATGCTGGACCACGCCCGCGGCTACGACGTGAACCGGCTGCTCCAGGTCTTCCGCGCCAACGCCGGCCTGTCCACCCTCGGTGCCGTCGCCCCCGGCGGCTGGGAGGGCCTGGACGGCGAGGCCAACGGCAACCTGCGCGGTCACTACACCGGCCACTTCCTGACCATGCTGTCCCAGGCGTACCGCGGCACCGGGGAACGGGTCTTCGCCGAGCGGATCGACACCATGGTCGGCGCGCTGACCGAGGTGCGCGAGGCCCTGCGCCACGATCCCGCCGTACTGAGCACGGAGGGCCGCTTCGGCAGCGCCGTCGAGAACGTGCGCGGCTCCCACCAGTACGTCGACCTGCCCGCCGGTGTCCTCGGCGACACCCCGGCGATCACGCTGGCCGCCTGGGTGAAGCCCACCCACGGCGGCGACTGGGCCCGCGTCCTCGACTTCGGCGACGACACCGACCGCTACCTCTACCTCGCCGTCCGCAACACCGACGGCGTACCGCGCTTCGCCCTCACCGACAGCGGTGCCGCGGGCGAGCAGGGCCTCGACGGCACGGCCGCGCTGCCCCTGGACGAGTGGAGTCACCTGGCCGTGACCCTCGCGGACGGCACCGGCACCCTCTACGTCGACGGCACCGCCGTGGCCCGGAACACGGCCATGACCCTGACCCCGGCGGCCCTCGGCCCGCTCGCCCACCACTGGCTGGGCCGCTCGCAGTACCCCGCCGACCCCGTCTTCGCGGGCGCCTTCGACGAGTTCGACGTCTGGTCGCGGGCCCTGAGCGCCGCCGAGATCGCAGCGCTGCGGGACGGTCGCGCCGCCGAGACACCGGCGGGCCGGGGCGACCTGGCGTCGTACGCCTTCGAGGAGACCCCCGGAGGAACCTTCGCGGACGCCTCCGGCCGGGGGCTGACGGCCACACTGCGCCGCACCTGGGGCGGGCCCGGCCACCCGGGGTTCCTCGCGGCCTACCCGGAGACGCAGTTCATCGAGCTGGAGTCGATGACCGGCAGCGACTACACCAAGGTCTGGGCGCCGTACTACACCGCGCACAAGATCCTCCGCGGTCTGCTGGACGCCCACCTCGCCACCGGCGACGAACGGGCGCTGGACCTCGCGTCCGGCATGTGCGACTGGATGTACTCCCGGCTGTCGAAGCTGCCCGCGGCCACGCTGCAGCGGATGTGGGGCATCTTCTCCAGCGGGGAGTTCGGCGGCGTCGTCGAGGCGATCTGCGACCTGCACGCGGTCACCGGCGAGACGGAGCACCTCGCGCTGGCCCGCCTGTTCGACCTCGACCGGCTGATCGACGCCTGCGCCGCGAACACCGACGTCCTCGACGGTCTCCACGCCAACCAGCACATACCGATCTTCACCGGTCTGGTGCGGCTGTACGACACGACGGGCGAGGAGCGCTACCTCACCGCGGCGAAGAACTTCTGGGGCATGGTCGTACCGCACCGCATGTACGCCATCGGCGGCACCAGCACCGGCGAGTTCTGGAAGGCGCGGGGCGTGGTCGCGGGCACGATCGGGGACACCACGGCCGAGACCTGCTGTGCGTACAACATGCTCAAGCTGAGCCGGACGCTGTTCTTCCACGACCAGGACCCGGCGTACATGGACTACTACGAGCGGGCCCTGTACAACCAGGTGCTCGGCTCCAAGCAGGACCAGCCGGACGCGGAGAAGCCGCTCGTCACCTACTTCGTCGGACTGACGCCCGGCCACGTGCGCGACTACACCCCCAAGCAGGGCACGACCTGCTGCGAGGGCACCGGGATGGAGAGCGCCACCAAGTACCAGGACTCGGTGTACTTCGCCGCGGCCGACGGCAGCGCCCTGTACGTCAACCTCTACACCCGCTCCACCCTGACCTGGGCCGAGCGGGGCGTCACCGTCACCCAGAGCACGGACTATCCCCGGGAGCAGGGCAGCACCCTCGTCATCGGCGGCGGCAGCGCCTCCTTCGCGCTGCGGCTGCGGGTGCCGTCGTGGGCCACGGCGGGCTTCCGCGTCACCGTCAACGGGCGCGCCGTGCCGGGGACTCCGACGCCGGGGAGCTACTTCACCGTGTCCCGGGCCTGGCGCCGGGGCGACACCGTGCGCATCCGGGTGCCCTTCCGGCTGCGGGTGGAGAAGGCCCTCGACGACCCGTCACTGCAGGCCCTGTTCTACGGCCCGGTCAACCTGGTCGGCCGCGACCCGGCCACCGATCACCTGGAGTGCGGGCTGTACGGCAACGCGGGTCTCTCCGGCGACCTGCTGCCCACGCTGGCCCCCGTGCCCGGCGAGCCGCTCCACTACACGCTGGACGGCACCGAGTGGGCGCCGTTCGCCGAGGGGACCGAGGAGCCGACGCACGCCTACTTCCGCCGCTCGGAACCCCGGGTGGTCCTCGGCGGCACCGACTCGGGCGTCGCCAACCCGGCGAAGGGCGACGGCACCACGCTGCTCGACGAGATCTGGGCCGCGGCCCCGTTCCGCGGCAAGGGCGCGCTGGTGACGCACGTGCGGTCCACGGTGGACGCGTGGGTGGAGGCCGGGCTGCTCGGGGGCGACGAGGGCGAGCGGGTGGTGCGGACCGCGCGGGAGGCGTCGTACGCGGACTGACGGGAGCAAGTCGGGAGCAAGTTTTTACCCGCGGAAGTGATCGGACGGCCGCCCTCGTCCGTACCTCCTGGTGTCCGAGCCTGTCTTGCCCCAGGAGGCACGATGCGCATCACGCGCACCACGGCAGGGACCGCCTTCGTGGCCGGTGCCCTGGTCCTCACCCTCACCGCGCTCGCCTACCCGACCATGCTCGGGGTGCGGAACACGGCCAGTACTCAGGACCGTGTCATCACCAACACGGTGTTCGGGCCGCTCACCGAGGCGGACCGGGACTTCGTGGTGAAGGTCCGTGCCGCCGGGCTGTGGGAACATCCGCTGGGGCTGATGGCGATGGAGCGGGGCTCGACACCGGAGATGGTGGAGGCCGGCGAGCACCTGGTCGTCGGGCATGCCCGGCTCGACGCGACCTGCCGCAAGATCGCGCCCGAGCTGGGCATCACCCTGCCCAACCTGGCCTCCCCGCAGCAGCAGCAGTTCGTTTCGACCGTGGACGGGTCCACGGGCAAGCAGTTCGACACCACCGCGGTCAACATCATGCGCATCACGCACGGCCAGATCTTCCCGGCCATCGCCAAGATCCGCGCGAACACGAAGAACAGCCTGGTGAGGCAGCTGGCCGATCAGGCCAACGACACCGTGCTGGACCACATCACCGTGCTGGAGAAGACCGGCCTGGTCAACTTCGACCAGGTCAACTTCCAGCAGTCGGCCCCACCGAGCCTGCCCAAGGTGCAGCTCACGCCGCCGGCGCCGCAGCCGGGCGAGCCGGTGCTCTCCCTCACCGCGCCGCCGGGGCTGGAGGTCAACACCTCGGCGCCGACGCCCAGTCCGACGGTCCGCTGACACGCGGCACCGCCAACCGCGTCAACCGCGGCGGGGTTTGCCGCGCCTGCCGCTCTTGGCGCCGCCGCTCTTGGTACCGCCGCTCTTGCCGCCGGTCCTGCTACCGCCCTTGCCGCCGGTCCTGGTGCTGCCGCCGGCGTCGCGCCGGGCGCCGCCGGTCTGTTTCCCGGCCGGCGGTTTACGCCGCGCGGAGGCCGTTTCGGTGCGCTCGCCCTTCGCCGGCGCCTGGGCCGGCTGTCGGCCCCGGGTGCTGTTGACGGTCCGGCCCCGGACGATCCCGATGAAGTCCTCCACCCGGTCCGTGTGCGCGTCCTCGGGCCAGGACAGCGCCACGCTCGACTCGGGGGCGTCCGTGACCGTCCGGTACGTGAGGTCCTTGCGGTGGTGCAGCCGGGCCAGCGACAGGGGCACGAGCAGCACGCCGATCCCGGCCGCCACCAGCTCGACGGCGTCCGCCGTGGTGGCCGGACGCTCCAGGGCGGGCCGGCCCGGCGGCCGCTCCCAGCCGAGGACGTCGTCCAGGGGATGCAGCACGATCTCGTCGGCCAGATCCTCCACGGCCACCTCGTCGGCCGCCGTGACGAGGTGGTCCTTGGGGATCACCACGACCGTGGTCTCGGTGTAGAGGGGGATCGCGCTGAGGACGGAGCGGTCGACGGGCAGCCGCACCAGCCCGGCATCGGCGTCACCGGCCAGCAGCACGCCGTCCGACTCGGCGGCGGGTACCTGGGTCAGGGACAGCGGGACGCCGGGCAGTCGCTCGTTCCAGATGCGCACCCATTTGTCGGGCGTCACCCCCGGGACGTACGCGAGCCGGAACGAGGGGGGTTCTTCCGAGCCTGTCACCCGGCCAGGTTACCGGGCGTGGCCGGGCCCGCCGTCCCCCGGCCTGGTCGGCGGTCGCGCAGACGCTCGATACCCTTGACACCATGACGTCGCACCAGAACACCCAGACCATGAAGCCCGCGACCGCGGCGAAGAAGCTGGGTGTGTACCTCGAGGCCACACCCACCGAGTTCCGGGAGGGCGTCGTCACGCGCGCCGAGCTCAACGCGCTCCAGGCCGACCCGCCGGAGTGGCTGCGGGATCTGCGGCGCGACGGTCCGCACCCGCGGCCGGTGGTCGCGGCCAAGCTGGGTGTCTCCATCGCGGGTCTGCACCGGGGCGGGGTCGCGGAACCGCTCACCACGGAGCAGATCGAGGCGCTGAAGCAGGAGCGCCCTCAGTGGCTGGAGCGGGAGCAGGCCGTCCAGGCCGACGTCCGCAAGGAGACGGCCCGCGTGAAGAAGCTGCACGCCGAGCGGGCGGAGCGGGCCGAACAGGCGGAGCGCGACTGACCGTACCGGCGGGCGCGCCCGACCGCCCGCTCGCCCGCCCTCCAGGTCATTCCTCGGCCTTCTGCTCCGTCACGCTCCACGCGTACTGCAGCCAGTCCGACACGGCGACGGCGCTCAGCCCCGCGCACAGCAGCCGGGCGGCCCGGGGCGCGACGGCGTAGGTGCCGACGAGCCCGCCGGCCACCCAGGCGGAGGTGCAGAACGGGCAGGACACCAGGTCGCCGACGGCGCGGCGCAGGCCCGAGCCGCGCGGCGCGTCCATCACCTCGTTGGCGTTGCTCTCGCGCTCACGGTGGGTGAACGGAGCCCGCAGAAAGCTGGTGACCTTGTCCTTGGTCAGCAGCCGGGACGCCTTGAACGTCGCCGTGCCCAGCAGCGCCACGTCCCAGGCCGGGACGGTCTCGGGCAGTCGCAGCCCGCGGCGCCACGCGGTCACGGCGAACACTCCGGCACCCGCCGCGAACGTCGTCGCGAGCGCCGCGTATCCGCCGAGCGGTGTGTTCCCCTCTTCGTCGTAACGTACGTCGGCGCGGTCGTCGTGGCGATCGTCGGGGCGCTCGTCGCGGCGCTGCTCACCGTCCGTCATGCATGTCTCCTTGCCTCCTGTGCGGGTGCCGCCTCTTCGGCCGGGACCGGGTGCCCGCTTCCGGCCGTCTGCCACGCGTGCGCGTGGGCCGCCGCTCTCAGTGCGGCGCAGGTCCGCCGAAGAGGTCCGCGCAGTCCGCGGGCAGGTGGGCCAGGAGACGGTCGACGCGTTCACCGGGCACCGCTTCGGTGAGGGTGGAGAGCACCGCGCCCGCGTCCCATTCCGCGGTGCGCGGGCGGGCGCCGGTCTGCTGTGCCACGCGTCGCAGGAACTCCTCCCGACCGAAGGACTCGGGACGCCCGCGCTCCAGGCGCAGCGCGTCGTCCAAGGGCGCGGGCAGGTCGGCGGCCAGGCCTGCGGCCTCCTCCGGGTCGACACAGGACGCGATCACCCACAGGACGGCCGTACTGACCTGCTCGGCCTCCTCCTTGCTGTGGTACTCGCCACGATCGCGGACCAGGGTCAGGAATTCGTCGAGCCCCACGGCGCCGCCTCCTTCCGCCGGTTCACGCTTCGGGCCGGGTGCCCACCGCCGGGGACGGGGAAACGGGCGAGGTCTCACCGGCGTGCGTGGTCTCACTGGCTTGCGGGGTCTCACCGGCGTGCGCGCTCGGCTTCGGCGAGAGCGTACGCCCGGGCCACCGCGTCGTCCGTGAACAGCGCGCGTCCGGCGGCGATCCGCTCTCGCCGGGCCGGACCCGGGGCGGTGAGCCGCCGCAGTGCGCCGAGCAGGCCGGCCCCGTCCTCGGCGACCTCCGACACGCCCAGCGCGGCCATCCCCCGGACACCGGCCGCACCGTGTCCGGGTATCGGGCGGTATCCCACGACCGGCAGTCCGGCGGCGAGCGCCTGTACGGCGGTCTGGCCGGCGGCGTTGTCGACCAGGGCGCGGGCGGCGTGCAGCAGGCCGGGCATGTCCGTCACCCAGCCCAGCGCGGCCACGCCCGGTGTGCCGGACAGTTCCCGGCGCAGCCGTTCGTTGTCCCCGCAGAGCACGACCGGCAGGAAGCCGTGGTCCGTCAGGAGCCGGACGGTGGCGTCCAGGTGCGAGCCCACGCCCCAGGCACCGGCGCACAGCACCACGGCGGGCCGCCCGGGACCGAGACGGTCGAACAGCCCCCGCCACCCGACCGTTCCAGGAGCGTCGGGCACGTCAGGCGCGTCAGGCGCGTCGAGCGCCTCGGCGAAGAATTCCGGAGCCACGACCGGGCCGCACGTCCACGCGGGCGTGCCGATGCTCTCCCGCACCTCGCGCGCCGCGTGCTCCGTGAGACACAGGTGGTGGTCGTTGCCGGGGTGCAGCCACTGCCGGTGGACGGCGAAGTCGATCACGAGGACGACGCTGGGCACCTGCAGCAGCCCCCGTGCGCGAAGATGGCCGGTCAGCTGGGCGCCGAGATGGAAGACGGGGACGACCACGTCCGCGCCCGTGCTCTCGGCCAGCTCGCGCAGCCGGCCCCCGGCGAGCCGGGCCAGGGGCGTGCCGCCGGGGCGGCGACCGGCGCCGGGACGCAGGAACAGGCGGTACAGGGCGGCGTACGCCCAGGGGAAGTGGCGTACCGACCCGCGGTAGAAGTGCCGCAGCGCACTGCCCAGCCCGTACGGCAGCAGCGCGAGGACGTCGACGACCAGGGCGTCGTCACCGCGCTCCCGGGCTCGGCGGACGAGTTCGGCGGCGACCGTGTCGTGCCCGGCGCCCATGCTCGCGCTGATCACCAGCAGACATCTGCCGTCCCCGGGGGTGCGCCTGGCCGCGGGACGGCGGGGCGTTGATGAGCTGCGAAGATGCACGGCGGTGCAAGTTGCCCTTCCGGCATGTTCCAAACCACTTCCAAACCACTTCCAAACCACCGCACAAGCGGGCGTTTCGGGTGTTCCGCCAGGGATACTCCGTGACCGCCCGTCCGGTCGAACCCCGGAGCCCGACCGTCCGGTCGGTCTGTCCCCGGTGTCCGCCCCGAGCCAAGGTGGTCTCATGGTCCATGCGTTCTCCCGCCCCCGGTCCGCCCCCGGACCGCAGGTCGTCGCGCCCGACGCGGACCACGCCAGGCCCCGGCGTGAGCCCGTCGGCGCCCGGGGCACGCGGACGCGCACGGCACTCGTGACCGGCGCGTCCTCCGGCATCGGCGCGGCCGTGGCCCGACGGCTGAGTGACGAGGGCGGCTGGCGGCTGGTGCTCAGCGGACGCGATCCGTCCCGGCTGCGCGAGGTCGCCGAGCACACCGCGGCCACCGCCTTCGCCGCGGACCTCACCATGCCCGGCGCCGACCGGCAGCTCGCCGACTTCACGCTGGCCACGGTGGGCCCGGTGGACCTCCTGGTGGCCGGGGCCGGGGTCGGCTGGGCCGGGGAGTTCCTGGACATGCCCCCGCACGCCATCGACGAGGTGCTCGACATCAACGTGCTGGCCACGCTGCGGCTGGTGCGACTGGTACTACCGGGCATGGTGGCGGCGGGATCGGGGCGGGTGGTCCTGGTCGGTTCGCTGGCGGGGAGCGTGGCGGTGCGCGACGAGGCCGTGTACTCGGCCGCCAAGGCCGCGGTCGGCGCCTTCGCGGACGCCCTGCGCTACGAGTTGCGGGGAACCGGCGTGGGGGTCACGCATGTGGTGCCCGGTGTCGTCGACACACCGTTCTTCGAGCGCCGTGGCACTCCCTACCTCCGGTCCAGGCCGCGCCCGGTGCCCGCCGAGCGCGTCGCCGACGCGGTGCGGACCGCGGTGGTGCGGGGCCGGGACGAGGTCTACGTGCCCGGCTGGCTGCGGCTGCCGTGCCGGGTGCGGGGCGCGGCTCCGGGGCTGTACCGGCGGCTGGCCGCGCGGTTCGGATGAGATCCGGATGAGCGGGAGCGCGCGGCGGTGAGTGTCCTCACCGTCGTCCTGGCCCTGTTCGCGGCGCTGTCCAACGCGGCGGCGTCGGTACTGCAGCGCCGGGCCGCCGCGCAGGACGAGGAGCGGACGGGCGCCGTCCACACGGTGGTGCGCTCGCTGCTGCGGCTGGTGCGCGACCCGTACTGGGTGGGCGGCGCGGCGCTGCTCGCCCTGACGACGGTGCTGCAGGGGGCCGCGCTGGCGGTGGGGAGCCTGGCCGTGGTCCAGCCGCTGATGGCCAGTGAGCTGCTGTTCACCCTGATGGTCGGGAGCTTGGTCTTCCACCGGCGTCCCGACCTGCGGACCTGGCTGGCCTTCGTGGCCCTGGCCGTGGGGCTCGCGCTGTTCCTGGGCGCCGCCGCGCCGTCGCCCGGCCATGACACCGCGGATCCGAGCCGGTGGGGCTGGGCCGGTCTGGCGCTGTTCGTCGTGGTGACGGTCCTCGCCTCGATCGGCAGTCTGGTCCGGGGCGCGCCCCGCGCCGCGCTGTTCGGGTCGGCGTCCGCGGTGGCGTTCGGCGGTACGGCGGGGCTGCTGAAGGAGGTCACCGGGCGGCTCCCCCAGGGGGTGGGCGCCGTCCTGACCCAGTGGCCGCCGTACGCCATGGCGGTGGTCGGGGTGATCAGCTTCCTGCTGCTGCAGAGCGCGTTGCGGGCGGGGACCCTCGCGGCGTCGCAGCCGGCTCTGACCCTCGGCGACGCGCTGACCAGCGTCGCCCTGGGCTGGGCACTGTTCGGCGAACAGATCGCCCTCGGGGTGCGGGTGCTGCCGGAGCTGATCGGCGTGGCGCTGATCGGGCTCGGCAGTGTCGGACTGGCCCGCGCGCCGTCGGTCCACGGCGCGTGGGACACGGCGCCGGCGGCACGGGACGGGCCGGACTCGGGCAGGCGGGAACAGCAACAGCGGGGGTCATGACCGAGCTGCGCGGAGCCGCGGAGCGGGGCGGGAGACACGGGAGACACACGGATGCGCGAAGGGTTCCATGCCGGACCGGGGGCGTGCGCGGTCGCGCCGGTCGTCGTCGCCGCCGCGCTGGCCCACATCGGTCCGGCCGCGACCTGGCTGCCGGGGCTGCGCCGACGCCGGTTCCCGGGCCTGGCCGGACAGGGACGCCCCTGCCACATCGCCCTCACCTTCGACGACGGCCCCGATCCGGCGTCCACACCGCACTTCCTCGACGTACTGGACGCGCTCGGCGTACGCGCCACGTTCTTCGTCCTGGGCGAGAACGTCGTACGCCACCCGGAGACGGCCCTCGAACTGGCCCGGCGGGGGCACGAACTCGCCGTCCACGGCTGGTCGCACGACCGTCCGTGGCTGCCGTCGCCGGCGCGGGACGCGCGCGAGCTGCTGCGTGCCGTCCACGCGGTGGGCGAGGTCGCCGGGCGCGTCCCGCGCTGGTACCGCCCGCCCTACGGCATCCTCACCTCCGGACGCTGGACCGCCGCCCGCCGGGCCCGGGTGCGGCCGGTGCTGTGGACGACGTGGGGCAAGGACTGGCGGCAGGACGCCACGCCCGCCTCGGTACGGGCGGCCGTCGCGGCGGACCTGCGAGGGGGCGGCACGATCCTGCTCCACGACACCGACCACGTCTCCGCCCCGGGCAGCTGGCGGGCCGCCCTCGGCGCCCTGCCCGGCATCGTGCGCGACTGCCGCGAGGCGGGGTGGACGGTGGGGCCGCTGAGCGAGCACGGAGTGATCGGGGCGGAGGAGCGGGGCGGTGGGGGGAGCGAGCGCGGGCTCGGGCAGGAACGCGGTGAACGGGCGGGGCAGGGGGTCAGGTGAGGTGCGGTGCGGTGAACGGGCCGGGGGGACGGGCGGGGCGGGAGTGTTCTCGCGGGGGAGGGACGCGCTCCACGGGGCGTCCGGTCGGCGTACGTTCCGGTGGCGTCGGGAGCGTCACCGTTTCGGTCACCGGCGCCGGGATAGCCGTAGCGCCATGAAGGACGGCGACGATCAGCGCGCGGCGGCCCCGGACCCGTCGTGTCCTCCCTGGGCCCTGCGCGAGTACGCGGTGCTCGCCGACGGCGAGCGGGGGGCGGTCCTGGACCCCCGGGGCCGGATCGTGTGGCTGTGCGCCCCGCGGTGGCACGACGACGCGGTGTTCTCGGCGCTCATCGGCGGGGCCGGACACTTCAACGTGGAGCCGGCCGACCCCTGGCACGTCTGGGGCGGCTCCTACGAGGAGGGCACGCTGATCCGGGTGAGCCGGTGGGTGACCTCCGAGTGCGTCATCGAATGCCGTGAGGCGCTCGCCCTGCCGGCCCGCACCGACCGGCTCGTGCTGTTGCGCCGGATGCGCGTGGAGCGGGGCGAGGCACGGCTGTGCCTGGATCTGGACCCGAGGCCCGGCTTCGGGAACGGCCGGATGCGCGACCCCCGGCAGGAACACGGAGTGTGGACGGCCGAGGCGGAAGGGCTGCGGATGCGGCTGGCCGGGGCGCCGGAGGCGGTCTGGCGGGCCGGCGGTGGGCTGTGCGGCGAGTTCCGGCTGCGCGAGGGCGAGACCCACGACCTGGTGCTGGAACTGGCCGAGGGACAGGAGACCGGACCGCTCGACGCCGACGCGCTGTGGCGGTCCACGGAACGCGAATGGCGGCGGGCCGTCCCGGACTGCTCGCGGCTGGCCGCGCCACGCGACGCCCGGCACGCGTACGCCGTACTGCGCGGGCTGACCAGCGTCTCCGGCGGCATGGTGGCCGCCGCGACCACGTCGCTGCCGGAGCGGGCCAACAGCGGGCGCAACTACGACTACCGCTACGCGTGGCTCCGCGACCAGTGCTACGCCGGTCTCGCGGTCGCCGCGCACGGCCCGCACCCGCTGGTCGACGACGCCGTACGCTTCGTCGCCGAGCGCATCCTCGAGGACGGCGACAAGGTCCGCCCCGCCTACACGGTCGACGGGCAACCGGTCGGCGGGGAACGCTCGCTGCGGCTTCCCGGCTATCCCGGCGGCACCGACCACGTCGGCAACGACGCGGGCGCCCAGTTCCAGCTGGACACCTTCGGCGAGGCGCTGCAGCTCTTCGCCGCGGCCGCCGCGCACGACCGGCTGACCGAGGACGCGGAACGTGCCGCCGCCGTCGCGGTGGACGTCGTGGAGCGGCAGTGGCTGAAGCCGGAAGCCGGGCTGTGGGAGCTGGAGAACCGGTGGTGGACCCACTCGCGGCTGAGCGTGGTCTGCGGTCTGCGGCGGATGGCGGAGGTGCTGCCCGGCGCGGCGGGACAGCGCTGCGCCGCGCTCGCCGACACCGTGCTGCGGGAGACCCGGCGCCGGTGCCTGGACGCCGACGGCCGCTGGCGGCGGGCCGCCGACGACGACGGGCCCGAGGCCGCGCTGCTGGTGCCGATGGCCCGCGGCTGCGCGTTCGGGGACGACGACGGTGCGGCCACCCGCGCGTACATCGAGTCCCGGCTGGCCGAGGACGGGTACCTGTACCGCTTCGAACACCCCGGAGAGCCGCTCGGTGACGCCGAGGGGGCCTTCCTGCTCTGCGGCTTCACGATGGCGCTCGCCACGCACCGGGTCGGCGACCGGACCGGCGCGTTCCGCTGGTTCGAGCGCACCCGGGCGGCCTGCGGACCGCCCGGGCTGTTCGCCGAGGAGTACGACGTGCGCCAGCGGCAGCTGCGCGGCAATCTCCCGCAGGCCTTCGTGCACGCGATGATGCTGGAGTGCGCGGTCCGCCTGGCCGGCGAGTCGGCACTGCCCTGACCCCTCGGGCACCCGCCCCGGCCGATCCGTGCGGGGCGACCGTCCCGAGGACCCCGCGTCGGGCCGCCGCCGCCCGGGCTCCGGCCGGGCCCCGGCAGCAGCCGGGAGGCAGCCGGCCGAGCCGAACCCGTCGCCTCCGCCTTTGTCACGCGCGCGGGGGTCCCGGCAGCCGACCGCCGCCCCACATCCACAGCCACCCCCAGCCACGCCCCTGCCCAGGCGGTCGCCTCGGCCGGGTCCGTCAGGCAGCCAGCCGTCCCGGCCGGGCCCGTCACGCGGCCGCCCCCAGCCAGGCCCGTCAGGTCGCCGCCCCTAGCCAGGCCCGTCACGCAGCCGCCCCAGCCAGCCCGCCAGGTCGCCGCCCCCTGCCAGGCCCGTCACGCAGCCGCCCCAGCCAAACCCCGGTGGATCGGCGCCGCCCCGCCCGTCAGTGGCACGCCCGTGCCGCCGCGTCGGGAGGCGACGATCTCCGCCGCGATGGAGAGGGCGGTCTCCTCGGGTGTCCGGGCGCCGAGGTCCAGGCCGATCGGTGAGCGGAGCCGGGACAGCTCGCGCTCGGTCAGGCCCGCCTCGCGCAGCCGTCGGTCGCGGTCCTCGTGGGTGCGGCGCGAGCCCATCGCGCCGACGAACGCGACCGGCATCCGCAGGGCCTCCGTCAGCAGCGGTACGTCGAACCTGGCGTCGTGCGTGAGTACGCACAGCACCGTGCGCCCGTCGGTCGGCGTGCTCCGCAGGTAGCGGTGCGGCCAGTCGACCACGACCTCGTCGGCCTCGGGGAAGCGGGCCGGCGTGGCGAAGACGGGCCGGGCGTCGCACACGGTCACGTGGTGGCCGAGGAACTTGCCGGCCCGCACCAGTGCCGCCGCGAAGTCCACCGCGCCGAAGACGATCATGCGGGGCGGCGGCACGCTCGACTCGACGAGCAGCGTGAGCCCGCCGGGGCAGTGCGAACCGTCCTCCGAGACGCCGACCGTGCCGGTGCGGCCGGCGTCCAAGAGGGCCCCGGCCTCGGCCACCGCCGTGCGGTCCAGGTCCGGGTGACCGCCGAGACCGCCCTCGTGCGAGCCGTCGGGGTGGACGAGCAGGGCCCGACCGAGGAGTTCGGGCGGGCCCTCGACGACCCGGGCGAGGGCCGCGGTACCGCCCCCGGCGGCGGCCGACAGCGCCGCCCGGAACACCTCTCGCGAGGGCGAGTCCACGCCGACCGGCGTGACCATCACGTCGATCACCCCGCCGCAGGTCAGCCCGACCGCGAAGGCGTCCTCGTCGCTGTAGCCGAACCGTTCGCGCACCGTCTCGCCGCTCCGGAGGGCGTCGGAGCACAGCTCGTACACCGCGCCCTCCACGCAGCCGCCGGAGACCGAGCCGATCACCGTGCCCTCGCTGTCGACGGCGAGGGCGGCGCCGGGCCCGCGCGGTGCGCTGCCGCCGACGGAGACGACGGTGGCGACGGCGAACTCCCGGCCCTCGGCGAGCCAGCGGTTCAGCTGGTCGGCGATGTCAAGCATCCACCGCTCCCCCAGCCGGGGTCAGTACGCGGTCGGGCCGGATCGGCAGGTTCCGCTGGCGTACGCCGGTCGCGTGCCAGACGGCGTTGGCGACGGCGGCCGCGGCGCCCACGATGCCGATCTCGCCGACGCCCTTGATGCCGACCGGGTCGTCCGGGTCGGGGTCGTCCACCCAGTCCGCCTCGATGTCCGTGATGTCGGCGTGCGTGGCGACGTGGTAGCCGGCGAGGTCGGGGCCGTAGAGGCCGCCGCTCGCCCGGTCCCGGACCGCCTCCTCGTGCAGGGCCATGGAGATGCCCCAGACCATGCCGCCGACGAGCTGGTTGCGGGCGGTGAGCGGGTTGACGATGCGGCCCGCCGCGAAGATGCCGAGCATGCGGCGCACCCGCACCTCGCCGGTGGCGGTGTCCACGGCGACCTCGGCGAACTGCGCCCCGAAGGAGTGCCGTTCCTTCTGCGCGAGGGCGCCGAGGGCCTCGGTGCTGTCGGACCGTACGGTGATGCCCTCGGGCGGGATGTTCGTGCCCAGCGCGAGCCGCTCCCGCAGTTCGCCGGCCGCGATGGTGATCGCCCAGGCCCAGGAGCGGGTGCCCATCGAGCCGCCCGCGATCATCGCCGGTCCGAAGTCGCTGTCCCCGATGCGGACCCTGACCCGCTCGGGCGTGACCTCCAGCGCGTCGGCGGCGACCAGCGTCAGCGCGGTGCGGGCGCCGGTGCCGATGTCGGCGGCGGAGATCCGCACGGTGAAGGTGCCGTCCGCCTCCGCGGTCACGAGGGCCGTGGAGGGGGCGGCGCCCGCTCCGAAGGAGGCGGCTGCCGTTCCGGTGCCCAGCAGCCAGCGCCCCTCGCGGCGCACGCCGGGGCGCGGGTCGCGCTCGGCCCAGCCGAAGCGGCGGGCTCCCTCGTCGAAGCAGGCGGCCAGGTTGCGGCTGCTGAACGGCAGCCCGGAGACCGGGCCGGCCTCCGGTTCGTTGCGCAGGCGCAGGTCGATCGGGTCGACGCCGCAGCGTTCGGCGAGTTCGTCGAGCGCCGACTCGATCGCGAAGGACCCCGGCGCCTCACCCGGCGCGCGCATGAACGTCGGGGACGGCACGTCGAGCCGTACGACGTGGTTGGCCGTGCGGTGGGCGTCGGCGTCGTACATCACCCTGGCCACACCGGCGCCGGGTTCGACGAACTCGTAGACGGTCGACGTCTGGTTGAGTGAACGGTGCTCCAGGGCGCGCAGCCGCCCGCCGGCGTCGGCGCCGAGCCGGACGCGCTGGGCGGTGGGGCTGCGGTAACCGGCCAGCGAGAACATCTGGCGCCTCGTCATGACCACCCGGACCGGCCGCTGCAGGACGGTCGCGGCCATCACGGCGGACACCTGGTGGGCGCGCAGGCCCTTGCTGCCGAAGCCGCCGCCGATGTGTTCGGAGCGCACCCGCACCGAGGACTCGTCGAGCGAGAACATCTTCGCCAGTTCGCCCTGGACCCAGGTGGTGCCCTGGTTGGAGTCGACGACCTCCAGCCGGCCGCCGTCCCAGAGGGCGGTGGCCGCGTGCGGCTCCATCATGCTGTGGTGCTCTTCGGGGGTGGTGTACTCCTCGTCCACCACGAAGGCGGACGCGGCGAGGCCGGCCGCCAGATCGCCCTTCTCCGTCTCGGCGGGCATGTGTCCGTCGCCCGGATAGGCGTCGGGGTGGTCGGCGGTGAACGTGATGTCGTGCGGTTCCGCGTCGTACGTGACGACGAGGGCCTCGGCCGCCTCCCTCGCCTGCTCGGGCGTACCGGCGACGACGAGGGCGACCGGCCAGCCCGCGTGCGGCACCCGGTCGTTCTGGAAGACGGCGGCGGTCGGGTCCGGCGGGATGCCCAGCATGCCCACGTAGTCGGTGTCGACGCGTGGGGCGTTGCCGTGGTGGAGGACGGCGAGCACGCCGGGCATGCCGAGGACGGCGTCGGTGTCGATCTCGCGGATGCGGCCGCGGGCGACGGTGGACAGCACCAGCCAGCCGTGCGCGAGGTCGGCGAAGGGGATCTCGCCGGCGTAGCGGGCCGCTCCGGTGACCTTGTCGCGGCCCTCCACGCGCGTGTGCGCGGTGCCGACGACGCCCTTCGCCGTCGTACGACCGGTGGTGGCGGTGGTCATCGGGCGGCCTCCTCGACGAGTTCGGTCAGGACGGCCACCACGAGGTTGCGCATGAGGGTCACCTTGTATCCGTTGTCGGGCAGCGGCCTGGCGGCCGCGAGTTCGGCGTCCGCGGCGGCGGCGAAGGTCTCCCCGTCGGCCGGTCGGCCGATCAGCACGTCCTCGGCCGCGCGGGCCCGCCAGGGCCGGGAGGCGACCGCGCCGAAGGCCAGCCGCGCGTCGCGTACGACGCCGTCCTCGACGTCGAGCGCGGCGGCGACCGAGCCGATCGCGAAGGCGTACGAGGCACGCTCGCGCACCTTGCGGTAGCGGGAGCGGGCGGCGACCGGGGCGGGCGGCAGGGTGATGCCGGTGATCAGCGCGCCGGGCGGGAGGGCGGTCTCGCGGTGCGGCGTGTCGCCCACGGGGAGATAGAAGTCGGCGAGCGGCAACTCGCCCGGTCCGTCGGCGGTTTCGTAGGTGACGGCGGCGTCGAAGGCCGTCAGGGCGACGCCCATGTCCGAGGGGTGCACGGCCACGCAGTGGTCGGAGGCGCCCAGGATGGCGTGGTTGTGGTGCTCGCCCGTGATCGCGGGGCAACCGCTGCCGGGGACGCGCTTGTTGCACGGCTTGCTCACGTCGGTGAAGTAGCCGCAGCGGTTGCGCTGGAGCAGGTTGCCGCCGACGGTGGCCATGTTGCGCAGCTGCCCGGAGGCGCCGGCCAGTACCGCCTGGGTCAATGCCGGGTAGGAGCGTCGCACCTCGGAGTGGGCGGCGAGATCGCTGTTGGTGACGGTCGCGCCGATGCGCAGGCCCCCGTCGGCGGTCGACTCGATGCCGTCCAGGGGGAGTTCGCGGACGTCGACGAGCCGGGCGGGGCGTTCGACGCCGGTCTTCATCAGGTCGACGAGGTTGGTGCCGCCGCCGAGGAACCGGGCGTCCGGGTCGGCGGCGAGCAGCGCCACCGCACCGGAGACGTCGTCGGCGCGCTCGTAACCGAACTCCCTCATGCCGCCGCCTCCTTCGCGGTCCCGCCCTGGTTCGCGTCGCCCTCGGAAGCCGCCGCTCCGTCGGCCTCGGCCGCGCGGGCGACCGCCTGGACGATGGAGACGTAGGCGCCGCAGCGACACAGGTTCCCGCTCATCCGTTCGCGGATCTCCTCCGGTGTCAGGGGTGGCGGTCCGGCCTCGGGCCGTACGTCCTCGGTGGCGGCGCTGGGCCAGCCGGCCGCGTGTTCCTCGATGACGGCGACGGCCGAGCAGATCTGGCCGGGCGTGCAGTACCCGCACTGGTAGCCGTCGAGGTCGAGGAAGGCCTGCTGCACCGGATGCAGCCGGTCGCCCTCGGCCATGCCCTCGATGGTGGTGATCTCGCGCCCCTCGGCGGCGACGGCGAGGTTGAGGCAGGAGACGGCGCGGCGCCCGTCGACCAGGACGGTGCAGGCACCGCACTGCCCCTGGTCGCAGCCCTTCTTGGTACCGGTGAGGTCGAGGCGCTCGCGCAGGGCGTCGAGGAGGGTGGTGCGGTGGTCGACGGTCAGCTGGTGCTTCTCGCCGTTGATGTTCAGGACGACGGCGCTGGACGTCGACGAGGGCGCTGGGGCCATGGGCAGCCTTCTTTGGTGTCTGGTGACAGTGGTGTCTGGTGACAACTGGTGTCTGGTGACAGTTGATGTCGGGTGACAGTGAAAATGGGCTGTAGGCAGTGGGGTCGAGCGCGGTCGGGGCCGCCGACCGTGTCCGCCGCTAGAGTGGGCACCAACCGGACAACTGTCCGCTCACTGAAAAACGTAACGGACAGTTGTCCGCTTAGCAAGAACGGGATTCGGCCACGAACCCGGAAGGAGCACGAGTGCCCCAGCCGAAGAGAGACAGGCCGGACACTCCCCTGCGTTCGGACGCCCAGCGCAACCGCGAGCGGATCCTGAAAGTGGCCACGGAGGAACTGACGCGCCGCGCGGACGCCCCGTTGAGCGGCATCGCCAAGAAGGCGGGCGTCGGACAGGGCACCTTCTACCGCAACTTCCCGCACCGCGAAGCGCTCGTCCTGGAGGTCTACCGCTACGAGATGCAGCAGGTGGCGGATGCCGCGCCCGAGTTGCTGGCCACGCGGGAACCCGAGCGGGCCCTGCGTGAGTGGATGGACCGCCTCGCCCGGTTCGCCATGACCAAGGCCGGTCTGGCGGACGCGATCCGGCTGGTCACCAGCGCGCCCGGCGGACCGGAGAAGCCGCGCCCCACCCCCGTCATGGACGCGGCCCAGCTCCTGCTCCGCGCCAACGAGGAGGCCGGCACCATCCGGCCCGGGATCTCCGCGGACGACTTCTTCCTCGTCATCGGCGGTCTCTGGCTGATCGATCCCGGCGAGGACTGGCAGCCGCGGGCCACCCGGTTCCTGGACTTCGTCATGGACGCGCTGCGGGCGGGAGCGCCAGGCCGGTGACCGCGCCTCGGAAGCGGTAGCGGCGTTCGGGGCGGCCCGCCACCCCGTAGCGCAGGGAGACCTCCGCGCTGCCGACGGTGTGGAAGTACTCCAGGTAGCGGCGGGCGCTGACCCGGGAGACGCCGGTCAGGGCCGCGCACTCGCTGGCGGACAGGGTGCCGTCGGCCTCACGCAGAGTGCGTTCGACCAGCTCGGCGGTCTCCACGCTCATGCCCTTGGGCAGTGCCGGGACCGGCGCGGCCGGCGCCGCTCCCGCCAGTACGCGGTCGACGTCGGCCTGGCTGCGCACCACTGTGCCGAGGAGCCGGCCCCGCTGGACGGCGTAGCGCTCCAGCCGGACCCGCAGGTCCTCGAAGTCGAACGGTTTGAGCAGGTAGTCGACCACGCCGTGCCGGACGGCGCCACGCACCGCGTCGGCCTCCCGGGCCGCGCTGATGACCATGACGTCGCAGTCGTGCCCGGCGGCGCGCAGCCGTGGGATGACGTCGAGGCCGAAGACGTCCGGCAGGTACAGGTCGAGCAGGACGAGGTCGGGGCGCAGTTCCCCGACGGCGGCGAGCGCCTGCTCCCCGGTACCGGCGACCCCGACGACCCGGAACGGCTCGACGCGTTCCACGAAGGCGCGGTGGACCCGGGCCACCATGAAGTCGTCGTCGACCACGAGCACGCCGATCGCGGCGCCGACGGCACGGGCCGTCGCCCCGGCCGCCCCCGTCGTGGAGGTCGCCCCGGCCACCCCCGTCGTGGCGGTCGTCGCGGTCGTGTCGGCCGGGCCGCTCGTACCCGTCATGGTGCTGCTCCTTCCGCCACCGCGTCGGTGAGGTGGCTGACGGTCATGCGTGCGGTGAACATGGCCCCCTCGGGGGTGTTGGTCACCGAGATCTCACCGCCGTGACGCTCGCAGACCAGCCTGGTCAGCGCCAGGCCGATGCCGCGCTCGCCCTGCCGGGCGGCCTTGGTGGTGAAGCCGTGGGAGAAGACCTCGCGGGCCAGTTCCGGCGCCACGCCGGGTCCGGAGTCGCGGACCACGATCTCGACGCTGGAGGCATCCTGCCTCAGCTCGACCTCCACCCAGGCGTCGTGGTCGCCGTCGGGCGCCGCGGCGGCGTCCATGGCGTTGTCGACGAGGTTGCCGACCACGGTCGCCACGTCCGCGGCGTCCTCCGGGGCGAGCCGGTCCAGCGCCGTCAGGTCGGATACCCGTAGGGCGACCCTGCGCTCGGCCGCCAGGGAGGACTTCGCCGTCAGCAGCGCGGCGACGGCGGTGTCGCGGACCCGGCGGCTGAGGGTGACGTCCAGGGACTGGCGGCGCTGGTTGAGCGCGCGGATGTAGCGGACGACCTCGTCCTGCTCGCCGATCTGGATGAGTCCGGAGATGGTGTGCAGTTGGTTGGCGAACTCGTGGGCCTGGGCGCGCAGCAGCTCGGAGGTGCTGCGGAAGGCGCCGATCTCCCGTTCCAGGCGGGCCAGTTCGGTGCGGTCGCGCAGGGTGGTGACCGAGCCGAACGGGCGGCCGTCCTTGGTGACGGTCATGCGGTTCATCACCAGGACCCGGCCGTGGCGGACCACGACCTCGTCACGCGGCTCGGCCTCGTCCGGCGCGGCCCCGGCCAGGACGTCGCGCAGCCGTCCGTCGATGCCGAGGCCGTCCAGGCTCTGGCCCACGCAGTCGGCGGGCAGGTCGAGCAGGCGCCGGCCCATCTCGTTGACCAGGGTGAGCCGGTGCTGCGGATCGAGGGCGACCACGCCTTCGGCGATGCCGTACAGCATGGCCTCCCGGTGCTCGGCGAGCCCGGCGATCTCGCGCGGCTCCAGGCCGAGGGTCTGCCGTTTGACGCGCCGGGCGAGGAGCCAGGAGCCGGCCACGCCGAGGCCGCTGGCGATGCCGAGGTAGGCGAGGAGGTAGGACGAGGCGCCGCTGAGGCGCTGCCACACCGTCGGGTCGGCCTCGCCGACCATCACCGTGCCGAGGTGCCGGCCGAGGGTCTCGCGGGTGGCGCCGAGCACCGGGACCTGGGCGACGAGCTCACGGCTGCCCTGCACCGTCAGCGGGCCCGACCAGCCGCGTCCCCCGGCGGCGCCCTCGCCGCGCGGCAGTCGGCCGCCGATCAGCGTGGGGTCGGTGGAGCTGACGACGCGGCCGTCGGCGTCGGCCACCGTGACCGAGGTGACCCCGGACTGGGTCTGGGTGGAGTTCACCAGCGGGGCGAGGGCCTCCTGCGGCACGGGGCGCAGGAGCTGGCTGCGAACCAGGGGCGTGGCGGCCAGCTGCTCGGCCAGGGCGGTGACCCGGCGGCCCTCGACGCGGTTGAAGGTGGCCTTGGACTGGGCGAGCGAGACGGCCGCGACCGCGAGCAGCACCACCACGACGATGGCGAGCTGGAGGACCAGCATCTCGCCCGCGAGGGTCTGACGGCGGAAGGTGGGGGCCACGGCTGAACTCGATCTCGGCTGACGGGGGCGGGCGGGTGTGCCGGGTCGCCATCATGGCGCCCACCTGTGGCGAAGGAAAGAGATGTGCTGTCTTCGCAATGAACCGGGGATGCGTCGGCGACATACCGGTGATCCACCGGGCGGACGGGCGGCGACCGCAAAGACCACAACCTCCCTTGGTTCCGCAAGGAAGACAGGCCGCCGGTGCGCAGGCACCATGTGGCCCACGTCACCCTCCCCCACAGGGGATCACCCCTTACCACTTTGGGGATCACCCCTTACCACTTACCGCTCTACCCAATCGACAGGTGGTGTCATACGTGCGCCTGCGCACCCCCCTTGCCCTGCTCGGGGCCGCCGTGCTCGTGCTCGCGGGACCGCCGTTGCTCTCCACGGGCAGCGACGCCGAGACCGGCACACAGATCCCCGGCCTGCGCTTCATGGTTCCCAACACGCCGGGCGGCGGCTACGACATCACCGCCCGCACGGCCGCGAAGAACGCCGAGGACGCCGGGCTCACGCACAACATCGAGGTGTTCAACCTGCCCGGCGCGGGCGGCACCGTAGGCCTGAGCCGGCTGGTGAGCGAACACGGCAACGGCAAGCTCGCCATGTCCATGGGCCTCGGTGTGGTGGGCGCCGCCCGTTCCAACCACGCGCCCAAGACCCTCGCCGACACCACGCCGATCGCGCGCCTCACCGAGGAGCAGGACGTCGTCGTGGTCGGCAAGGACTCGCCGTACAAGACGATCGACGAACTGATCACCGCCTGGAAGAAGGACCCGGGCAAGATCCCCGTCGGCGGCGGTTCGTCGCCGGGCGGGCCCGACCATCTCGCGCCGATGCTGATGGCGCAGGCCGCCGGGATCTCCCCCAAGTCGGTCAACTACATCCCCTTCGACGGCGGCGGCGAGCTGCTCGCCTCGATCCTCGGCAACAAGGTCGGGTTCGGGGTCTCCGGTGTCGGCGAGTACCTGGACCAGATCAAGGCGGGCGAGCTGCGGGTGCTGGCGGTGACCGGCCCCGAGCGGGTCGACGACCTGAAGGACGCGCCGACGCTGAAGGAGTCCGGCTACGACGTGGACTTCACCAACTGGCGCGGCATCGTCGCCCCGCCCGGCCTGTCGGAGGCGGAGCGGAACAAGCTGACCCGCCTGTTCGAGAAGCTGCACGACTCTCCGGAATGGAAGAAGTCCCTGGACCAGAACGGCTGGGACGACGCCTTCCTCACCGGTGACAAGTTCGGCGCGTTCCTGGAGGCCCAGGACAAGCGCGTGGTGTCGGTACTGAAGGAGCTAGGACTGTGACGACGCGGACCGACTCCTCCCCGGCGCCCGACCCGACCCCGGCCCCGTCCCCGGCGGCCCAGCGGCGCTCGTGGCTGCGCGACCACTCCGAACTGGGCGTGTGCGTCCTCCTGCTGGCGCTCGGTGTGCTCGTCCTGACCGACGCGCTCACCATGGACGTCGACATCACCCAGCGCGGGCCGGTGGGCCCCAAGACCGTCCCGATCGTGGTCGGCATCGGGCTGCTGGTGATCGCCGCGCTGCTCGCCGTCGACGTCCTGCGCGGCGGCCGGGGCGAGGCGGAGGGCGGCGAGGACATCGACCTGTCCGAACCGGCCGACTGGCGCACGGTGCTGCTGCTCTCCGGGATCTTCCTCGGCGCGGCCGTACTCATCGAGCCGGTCGGCTTCCCGGTCGCCGGGGCGCTGCTCTTCTGGGGTGCCGCCTTCGCCCTCGGCAGCCGCCGCCTGGACCGCGATCCGCTGATCGCCGCGGTGCTGTCCCTGATCACCTACATCGTCTTCGACAAGCTGCTCGGAGTGCCACTGCCCGGCGGTCCGCTGATGGGAGTGCTCTGACATGAACGCCCTGAACTCCCTGATGGACGGCTTCGGTACGGCCCTGACGCCGCTGAACCTCCTGTGGGCCGCCCTCGGTGTGCTGCTGGGCACGGCCATCGGCGTCCTGCCCGGCATCGGCCCCGCGATGGCGGTGGCACTGCTGTTGCCGGTGACGTACGGACTCGACCCCGTCGCCGCGTTCATCATGTTCGCCGGCATCTACTACGGCGCGATGTTCGGCGGTTCGACCACCTCGATCCTGCTCAACACCCCCGGCGAGAGCGCCGCCGTGGTCGCGGCCATGGAGGGCAACCCCATGGCCAAGTCGGGGCGCGGCGCCCAGGCGCTGGCGGCCGCCGCCATCGGTCACTTCGCGGGCGGCATGATCGGCACGATCCTGCTGGTGGCGCTGGCGCCGACGGTCGCGGACCTGGCGGTGGACATCGGCGCGCCGGACTACTTCGCCATCATGGTGCTGGCGTTCATCGCCGTGACCTCGGTACTCGGTTCGTCGCGCATCAGAGGTCTGGCCTCCCTGCTGATCGGCCTGACGATCGGTCTGGTGGGCCTCGACCAGATGACGGGGCAGCAGCGGCTGACCTTCGGTTCGCTGCAACTCGCGGACGGCGTCGACGTGGTGATCGTCGCGGTCGGCCTGTTCGCGATCGGCGAGGCGCTGTGGGTGGCGGCCCACCTGCGGCGCGCGGCGACCGAGCCGATCCCGGTGGGCCTTCCCTGGCTCGGCCGTGGCGATGTGAAGCGGACCTGGAAGTCCTGGCTGCGCGGCCCGTTCATCGGCTTCCCGTTCGGCGCCATCCCGGCGGGCGGCGCGGAGATCCCCACGTTCCTGTCGTACGTCACGGAGAAGCGCCTGTCCAAGAACAAGGACGAGTGGGGCAAGGGCGCCATCGAGGGCGTGGCCGGCCCGGAGTCGGCGGCGTCGGCCTCGGCGGCGGGCACGCTGGTGTCCATGCTGACCCTGGGCCTGCCGACGACGGCGGTCGCGGCGGTCATGCTGGCCGCCTTCCAGCAGTATGGCATCCAGCCCGGCCCGCTGCTCTTCGAACGCGAACCCGAGCTGGTGTGGGGCCTGATCGCCTCCCTCTTCGTCGGCATGGTGCTGCTGCTCGCGCTCAACCTGCCGCTGGCCCCGGTGTGGGCCAAGCTGCTGCGCATCCCGCGGCCCTACCTCTACGCGGGGATCATGTTCTTCGCGGCGGTCGGCGCGTACGCGGTGGGCGGCGAGGTCGTCGACCTGGTGATCCTGCTGATCATCGGCCTGGTCGGCTTCGGCATGCGGCGCTACGGCCTGCCGATCCTGCCGGCCGTCATCGGCGTCATCCTCGGCCCGAACGCCGAACAGCAGTTGCGCCGCGCCCTGCAGATCAGCGACGGCAGCGTGACGGGCCTGGTCAACACGCCGTTCGCGGTGACGGTCTACTTGGTGATCGCGCTGCTGCTGGCGTGGCCACTGCTGAAGCGGCTGGTGGTCCGGGGACGGACACGGTCCGACGCCTGATCCTCAGCCCAGGAAGCTCAGCCGGACCTGGCGGTCGGGGTTGCCCTTGTCGGGGTTGTCCTTGTCGGGGTTGTCCTTGTCGGGGTTGTCCTTGATGGTGTCCGCGAACCACCGTCAGGGCAACCCCAGGCCAACCACATACTGCGCGCACACCGGGCCGGTGTCGCGCATGACGCGGCAGGTCAGGGCGGGAAACGGAGAACGTGCCCCTGGCCGCTCCTGCGAACCGGCGAAAAGGATCACCCTTAGCCGGCCGCCCGATGCGCCGTCTCAGGCTCGACGGACCAGCGCACGCACGCTGATCACGAGCCCGAGCAGGCACCAGGCCGACAGCACGGCCAGATCGGTCCAGTCCACACCGCCGCCGCCCGACACCAGCCCGGAACGGAGCAGGTCACCCGCGGGCCGGAACGGGAGCACGTCGTGGACCGCCCTGAGCCAGCCGGGCAGCTGGCTCTCCGGGAAGGTGATCGGCGAGAACAGCATGACGAAGAAGACCAGTACCTGGCTGGCGAGTTGGGCCAGCAGTGGCGGCAGGAGCACAGCGAGCGCGTAGCCGACCGACGTGGCCATCACCGCGGTCAGGACGGACGCCGCGATCAGGACAGGCCAGTCGAAGCCGTAGGTCAGGTCGTAGCGCAGCCACGCCACGAAGACGGAGACGGGGATGCCGGGCAGCGCGACCACCAGCCAGACCGTCAGGTCGGCCAGCAGGTGGAGCGGACGGGGCACCGGCAGCGCCCGCAGATAGGTGAAGGTGCCGCTGGTGCGTGCTTGCGCCACACCCTGGGGGACCATCACGAGGCCGATGACCATGAGCAGCACGGTGGGCGTGCCCGTGGACAGGAAAACGGCCGCAGGAGTGTTGATGTCGCTGATGAGGAACCCGAAGCCGACGATGATGCCGGCGGCGAGCACTGCCTGGACGATGATGATCAGCGGCAGCATCGCGCCGATCTGGGCCATGTTCCAGCGCAGCAGGTTCTCGTAGGTCGTCCACAGGCCGGTGCGCGGCGGAACGGCGCGAGGAACCCGCGTGCGGGGCGTCAACGCGGTTGCCTCAGACATGGGTTGCTTCCTCCGTGGTGACGGCCGCGCCCGGGATGGCTCCGGTGGTGGCGGCGAGGTAGACGTCTTCGAGGGTGGCGGGGGCCAGCGAGTACTCCTCGATGAGCCGGCTCGAACGAAGCCTTGTGGCCCAGGAGACGGCTGCCTCGGCATCACCTGGGCCAATGGTCAGCAGCACCCGGCGGCCGAGGCGGACACGGCGGGTGACCGCCATCGGCACGGCGGCCGGGGCGTCGGACGGGTCCCCGCCGCCGGGGTTCAGCGAGAGCTCGAGTCGCAGGTCGTTGTCGCCGGCCCCCCGCAGGCCGCTGGGCGAACCGGCGGCCACGACCTTGCCGTGGTCGAGCACGACCAACTCGTCCACCACCCGTTCGGCCTCCACCACGTTGTGGGTGACGAGCAGGACCCCCGCGCCGTCGTCACCGATGCGGCGGACGGTGTCCCACAGGCGCCGCCTGCGGCCCGCGTCCACGTCGTTGGTGGGCTCGTCGAGGATGACCAGGGGCACGGGCGCGACGGCGGCCATGGCGAACGCGGTCAGACGGCGCACGCCGCCGGACAGACCGCGGCCGTCCGGCAGGGCACGCCGGTCGAGCCACTCGTGGATGTCCAGTTCGTCGGCGAGCGTGCGCGCGGCGGCCGCGGCGGCCGCACGGGACATGCCGCGCAGCCGCCCGGCGATCTCGATGGCGCCCCAGGGCGTCAGACCGTCTATCGGGGCCTGGGTCTGGGCCTGGAGTGCGACGCAGCGGCGGGCCGTGGCCGGGTCCGCGACCGCGTCCGTACCGGCCACCCGGATCGATCCGCTGTCGGGCTTGAGCAGGCCCACGATCTGTGAGACCAGCGTGGTCTTGCCGGCGCCGTTGTGCCCCAGCAGTCCGACCACCTCGCCTGCCCTGACCCGCAGGTCGATCCCGTCGTTCGCGACGACCGGGCCGAACCTCCTCGTCAGGCCCCGGATCTCCAACACCGCGTCAGTCATGCCTGATCCTCCGTCATCGGGGGCCCGCCCCGCTCACCGTGATACCGTCGGTATTCAGATTCGCTCGGTATCTGAATCCCATTGGTATCGCGATGCTGCTGGTACGTCAACTACGATGTGGGCATGAACCAGCGCGCCTTGACGACCACGCCCCGGGTACGGCGGAGCCGTACCGAGCAGAAGAGGGAGACCCGTGACGCGCTGACGATGGCGGCGCTGGACACCTTCGCGCGCGACGGCTACCACGGAGCGAGTCTGGAGGGGATCGCCAACGAGGCGGGGTTCTCCAAGGGCGCGGTCTACTCGAACTTCGGAGGCAAGGCCGAACTGTTCCTGGCGGTGATGGACCACAACCTGGAAGCGCTTCGCGGCGAGGACTGGGACCCGTTCGCGACGCCCGAGGGGTCGGGCCCCACGGCGTCCCCGCCGGACGAGGACGCCGGCCGGGCCGAGGAGGCGGCGGAGATGGTCCGCGGCTTCGGACTCGCCATGCTGGAGTTCATCGCGACCGCCGCCCGCGACGACAAGCTCATCGACCTCCTCCGCGCACGCGTCCAGGTTCTCCTCCAGGCCTACGGACGGGTCGCCACCGCGGGCCGGCCGGACGGCGAGCACCTCCCGTCCGACGATGTCGCACAGCTCATGACCGCCCTCGACCAGGGAGTGTCGGTGCTCGCGCTCAGCGGTATCGCCTCGGTCGACGGCGCGCTGCTGCGCACCGGCCTGCGCCGGCTCGTGGACCCGGCGAACGCCGCCAACGATCCGTCGCCGGCCCGGGACGGCCACGCCTCGCATCAGCCGGACGTCGAGTGGGTGCGCCGACTCACCCAGGACACGCCCGACGCCTGAGCACGCGGCCCTGACCCGCGTCCGGTGAGCGGCTGAGCCGCATCACCGCCGGTTTCCGTCGGCCGGGTCATCCAGCCACGGACGCGGCGGCGGTGAGCACGCTCTCCCGCCGGCGTTCAGGGGACGACGTCGCCGACTTCACGCGCCATGGCCGCCGCACTCCGAACAGGCATGTGCCGCATCCGTCACAGGGACGCTCGATCGCACAGCGATCCTGGTCAGCCGAGGAAGCCCTGGTCAGCCGAGGAAGCTCAGACGAATTTGACGGTCGGCATTGTCCCTGTTGGTGTCCACCAGGCACACCGACTGCCAGGTTCCGAGTTCCAGGCGTCCGCCGATCACCGGCAGGGTCGCGTGCGGGGGCACGAAGGCCGGCAGGACGTGGTCGCGGCCGTGGCCGGGGCTGCCGTGGCGGTGCTGCCAGCGGTCGTCGGCGGGGAGCAGGGTGTGCAGCGCGGCCAGCAGGTCGTCGTCGCTGCCCGCACCCGTCTCGATGACCGCGATCCCGGCCGTGGCGTGCGGGACGAAGACGTTGAGGAGGCCGTCGCGGCCGGCCGCCGCCTCGCGCAGGAAGGACTCGCAGTCACCGGTGATGTCGGCGACCCGCTCCGCCGAGCCGGTCGCGAGGTTCAGGATTCGGGTGCTGAAGGCATCTGGCATGCCTCCCATCCTGACGTACGCGGCGGGCCGGGCGCGGGAACGTCGGGCTCGTGATCACCCTGGCGCGGACTGGGGGAAGATCGAGGCCCTCCGCTCCGTTGGTAGAAACGTGAACAACACACGCGAGGGCGAGGTCGTCGTCATCGGTGCCGGTCAGGCGGGGCTCGCCGCCGCCCATCACCTGCGGCGCACCGGGTTCGAGCCGGAACGCGACTTCGTGGTGGTCGACCACTCCCCCGCGCCGGGCGGCGCCTGGCAGTTCCGCTGGCCGTCGCTGACGTACGGCAAGGTGCACGGCATGCACGCGCTGCCGGGTATGGAGCTGATCGGCGCGGACCCGGCGCGGCCGTCCGCCGAGGTGGTCGGTGAATACTTCGCGGCGTACGAGCGCGCCTTCGACCTGCGGGTACGGCGGCCCGTCGACGTCCGCGCGGTGCGCGAGGGGACGGGTGGGCGGCTGCTCGTCGAGACGTCGGCCGGAACCTGGTCGACGCGGGCGCTGATCAACGCGACCGGCACCTGGGACCGGCCCTTCTGGCCGCGTTACCCGGGCCAGGAGACCTTCCGGGGACGGCAACTGCACACGGCGCGGTACGCCGGTCCCGAGGAGTTCGCCGGGCAGCGCGTGGTCGTGGTGGGCGGGGGCGCCTCGGGGACGCAGCACCTGCTGGAGATCGTCCCGCTCGCCGCGGCCACCACGTGGGTGACCAGGCGGCCTCCCGTCTTTCGCGAGGGGCCCTTCGACGAGGAGGCGGGCCGGGCCGCGGTGGCGCTGGTGGAGGAGCGGGTGCGGCAGGGGCTGCCGCCGAAGAGCGTGGTGTCGGTGACCGGGCTGCCGCTGAACGACGCGATCCGGGCGGGGCTGGAGTCGGGAGTGCTGGACCGGCAGCCCATGTTCGACCGGATCACGCCCGAGAGGGTCGAGTGGAGCGACGGGCGGCGGGTGGCCGCGGACGTCATTCTGTGGGCGACCGGTTTCCGGCCCGCCATCGAGCATCTGAGGCCGCTGCGGCTGCGGGAGGCCGGCGGCGGTATCCGGGTCGAGGGGACGCGCGCGGTCGCCGACCCGCGGATCCACCTCGTCGGCTACGGTCCCTCGGCCAGCACCATCGGCGCCAACCGGGCCGGACGCGCGGCCGTACGGGACATCAGGCGGCTGCTGGCCGAACAGGCGCCGGTCGCCGCGTGACGCCCCGCCCGGTCAGGTGGCCTCGGCCTCCTTCGACGCGCTCTCCTGGATGCGGTTGAACTCGGCGACGTTGCGCTGGTGTTCGGCGTAGTCGGCGGTGAAGCGGGTGTCGCCCGGCTTGACCGTGACGAAGTACAGCCAGTCGCCGGGGGTCGGATTGATCGCGGCACTCATCGCCTCGTCGCCGGGGTTGTCGATGGGGGTGGGCGGCAGCCCCATGCGCTGGTACGAGTTGTAGGGACTGTCGATCTTGGTGTCCTTGGTGCTGGTCTCCAGGGTGGAACGGCCCAGGGCGTAGTTGATGGTGGAGTCCATCTGCAGCGGCATACCGCGTTCCAGCCGGTTGAAGACCACCCGGGCCACCTTGCCCATGTCCTCCTCGTCGGAGGCCTCCGCCTGCACGATGCTGGCGATGGTGACCGCCTGGTAGACGTTCAGCGCGTTGCGCTGGGCGCCGGCGGCGATCGGCGCGCCGGTGAACTTCTTGTTCGCCGTGTCGACCATGGCCGTCAGCAGTTTTTCCGGCGTCGGGTTCTCGCCGAGCGGGTAGGTCGCCGGGAAGAGATAGCCCTCGGGGTTGCCCTCGGCGTCGTTCGGCAGCTTGAGATTGGCCTTGGCCAGAGACTTCTTGGTGGTGCCGGGGGGCAGGGCGAGGGTCTTGTCGACGGCCTCGTAGACCTGGGTCGCGCGCCAGCCCTCGGGGATCACCAGGGACGTGGGGCGGGACTCGCCCTCTTCGTCCGTCGTCAGCAGCGGCACCGCCACGGCGGTACCGGCCACGACGGCGCCGGTCACGATCAGGGCGATGCGGCCCCGGCGCGTCAGTCGGATCGTTCTCCTGGTGCCTCTCGTGCTCCGTCGCGGAGTGTTCGTCTGCATGCGGGCACGGTAACCCCCATTCGCACGCAAACCCGGCATATCGTCATCTTGTCGGCTCCAGTCGGGCGTCCCGGCGGACCAGCGCCGCATAGCGCCCGTCCCGCTCCAGCAGCTCCTCGTGCCTGCCCTGTTCGGCCAGGCGCCCGGAGTCGAGGACCACGATCCGGTCGGCGTCCCGGACGGTGGACAGGCGGTGCGCGATGGTGATCGTGGTGCGGTTGGCGGACAGGGCGTCGATGGCGTCCTGCACGGCGGCCTCGGTACGGGTGTCCAGTGCGCTGGTCGCCTCGTCCAGGACGAGGACGGGCGGGTCGCGCAGGATGGTGCGGGCGATGGCCAGGCGCTGCTTCTCTCCGCCGGAGAAACGGTGTCCGCGCTCGCCGACCACCGTGTCGTAGCCGTCGGGCAGGGCGGCGATGTGCTCGTGGATCTGGGACGCCCGCGCCGCCGCCTCCAGTTCCGCGTCGGTGGCGTCCGGCTTGGCGAAGCGCAGGTTCTCGGCGACCGAGGCGTGGAAGAGGTACGTCTCCTGGGAGACGACTCCGACGGCGCGGGCGAGGGTGTCGAAGTCGAGGTCGCGCACGTCGACCCCGTCGAGGGTGACCCGGCCGTCGGTCACGTCGTACAGCCGCGGCACCAGGTGGCCCAGCGTGGACTTGCCGGCGCCGGTCGGTCCGACGACGGCGAGGCTGCTGCCGGCGGGGACGGTGATGTCGATGCCGTCGAGGATCGGGCCGCTCTTTCCGTCGTAGCGGAACTCGACGTCCTCGAAACGGACCTCGCCCTTGATGCGGTCGAGGTGGACGGCGCCGTCCCGCTCGGTGATGTCGATCGGCAGGTCGAGGTACTCGAAGATGCGCTGGAAGAGCGCGAGCGACGCCTGGATCTGGACACCGGTCGACAGCAGGCTCACGGCCGGGCGGAACAGTCCCTGCTGGAGCGAGACGAAGGCGACGATCGTGCCGAGGGAGACGTCCGGGCCACCGAGTTGCAGGGCGATGCCCGCGGTCCAGTAGATGACGGCCGGCATGGCCGCCATGACGATCGTGATGACGGCCATCCGCCAGCGGCCCGCCATGTTCGACTTCACTTCGAGGTCGACCAGGCCCTCGGACTCGTCGGAGAAGGCGCGGGTGAGCGAGTCGGAGCGGCCCATCGTGCGGCCGAGCAGGATGCCGCTGACGGAGAGCGACTCGGTGACCGTGGCGGCCATCGCCGCCATCTGCTTCTGCCGTTGGGTGGTGATCTTCCTGCGTTCCCTGCCGACGCGGCGGCTGATCCACACGAAGACCGGGAGCAGGAGCAGCGAGACGACGGTCAGGCGCCAGTCGAGGACGACCATCGCGGCGATCGTGGCGACCACGCTGGTGAGGTTGGAGACCAGGGAGGTCGCCGTGGAGGTGACGGTGGCCTGCATGCCGCCGATGTCGTTGGCGATGCGGGACTGGACCTCGCCGGTGCGGGTGCGGGTGAAGAAGGCGAGGGACATCCGCTGGAGGCGGCCGTAGACGGCGGTGCGCAGGTCGTGCATGACGCGCTGGCCGACGGTCGTGGAGATCAGCGTCTGCAGCACGCCGAAGACGCTGGTGAGGACGGCGCCGAGGATCATGCCGAGGGCGAGCAGGCTCAGCAGGCCGGTGCGCCCCTCGGGGATCGCGACGTCGAGGATCTCCTTCAGCAGGAAGGGGGTGGCGACGGAGACGAGCGACGCGGCACCGACGAGCAGTCCGACGATCGCGAGGCGGCCGCGGTAGGGCCGGAAGAGTCGCAGGATACGGCGCACCTGCCGCGGTTGTTCCTTCTCGTCGACGGGTGCGGTCCAGGCGGTTTCGTGGTCGGGATGCATGGGCTCCTACGGGGGGGTGGGCCGGGTGGAGGCCGGCGACGACTGCGGGTGGCGAACCACCCTCGCAGAGCGCCGGCGACCTTTCGGATCGTAGCTCATTGTTACCTATACTCACAATGAACGTCATCCTGATATTGTTCCCGTATGACCGCCCCCGATCCCGACGGCCTGCTCGCCGAGCAGTTGCTGCGGCTCACCCGCCGGGTGCACCGCATCCAGAAGCGCCACCTCGAGCACCGCGACCTCGGCATCACGCCGGCCCAGTCCCGGCTGCTGCGCACCCTGGCGCACTACGGCTCGCCGCCCCGCATGGCCGATCTGGCCGAGCGCCTGGAGGTCGTGCCCCGGGCGGTGACGACGCTGGTCGACGGACTGGAGGCGGCAGGGAAGGTACGCCGGGCCCCGGACCCGGCCAATCGCCGGGTGATCCGGATCGAGCTCACCGCAGACGGGCGAACGGCCCTGCGCGAACTGCACAGCGCGCGCCGGTCCGCGGCGGAGGAGATCCTCGCCCCGCTGACGGACGAGCAGCGCGCGGTGCTCGGCGGGCTGTTGGACACGCTGATCGACGGGCCCTGTCCCGGGCCGGGCCGTCGGGCGGAGTAGCCGGGAGTCGCGCCCTCAGGCCTTGAGGTGCGGGCCCTCAGGCCTTGAGGTGCGGGCCCTCAGGCCTTGAGGTGCGCCCTGTCCCCCATGACCGCCACCGGGTGCCGGTCCGGGTCCAGTGTGCGCAGCAGGTACTCCATCGCCGGCTTGGACAGGCTGACGCAGGCCGAAGTTCCGCTGCCGTGGTCCATATGCAGCCATATCCCACCGCCCTTGGACGCACCCTCGGGGCGCGTCGGATCGTTCGGCGGGGTGCCCTCGACCCGGTTGTAGTCGATGGCGATGACGTAGTCGAAGTCGTGCCAGTACGACTTGTCCCACCACCTCGGTGCCGCGAAGGCGGCGGACCGGGTGTACGGCAGGCCGGTGCCGGGGGCCGGATCCGGATCCGGATCCGGAAGGACGCCGCCCGCGTCGCTGAGTGTGAACACGCCGACGGGGCTGCGCTTGTCGTTCTCGTGGTGGTCGGTCGTCCACCCCTTCGTGCCGTTGTGCGCCGCCCAACTGCGGGCGCGGTGCCAGCCGGAACCCTGTTTCGTGTACAGCACCACCGTCGAATCGGCGGAGTCTTCGCCGTCGCCGTACACCGTGACGACCTGACGGGAGTCCGCGGGGATGCGGCGCTGGAGCCGGTCGCCGACGCCGGGGATCCGTGTCGGATCGGCCGTGGTGGCACTGCTTCTGCCCGCTCCGTCGTCGGCGGGATCGCTCGCCGCGGCGTCCGCGCCGCGCCCGGACGGGCCGCCGCATGCGGACAGCGCCGTCATCAGGGATCCAAGGGCCACCATCGCGACCGCCGTACGCCGTGCACCACCGCTCCGCATCGGTCCATGGTCGCACTCGCACCGCTCCGGCACCGGAGCGGTGCGACGGGCGGCAGCCGGATTCATACCCCACCGCGGAAAACCGCTTGATTTTGGGCACTGTGCGACGCGAACCTTTCACGGTTTGCAGCCTCTCGATGCCGTGTTGCAACGGCACTCCCTGACACGAGCCACTGGGACGTCATGCAGATCCAAGACCTTCCGTTTCCCGACCCGGGCGTGCCGGACGCGCGCTCGGGGCCCCGATTCCTGTGGTGGCTGTTCCGCAACCAGTTGGGTGGACAACTCAAGTCACTGGCCTGGGGCCTGCTGCACTTCGCCTCCGTCTCCGCCCTGCCGTTCTGCGTCGGTCTCGCCATCCAGGCCGTCGTCGACCGTTCCGGCACCCGGCTCGCCCTGGCGGGCGGCGTGTTGGTGCTGTGCTGCGCCGGCAACGCGATCGGCGACACCTTCCTGCACCGCGCCGCCGTCACCAACTGGATCACCGCCGCGGCCCGCGTCCAGCAGTTGCTGGCCCGCAAGACCGCGCTGCTGGGCTCGGTGCTGACCCGGCGCGTCGCGGCCGGCGAGGTCGTGGCCGTCTCCACCGGCGACGTCGAGAAGATCGGCTGGTTCGTGGAGGCCGTCTCCCGCTTCACCGCGGCGGCACTGACCATCGTGCTGGTCTGTGTGGCCCTGGTCGTCTACGAGCCGGCGCTCGGCGTCGTCGTTGTCCTGGGCCTGCCGGTGCTCGCCCTCGCTGTACTGCCCCTGCTGCCCCGGGCCACCCGGCGGGCCGACGTCCAGCGCGAGAAGGCCGGCCGCGCCACCGAACTGGCCTCCGACACCGTCGCGGGGCTGCGCGTGCTCCGCGGTATCGGCGGTGAGGAACTCTTCCTCGACCGCTACCGCAGCGCCTCCCAGGAGGTGCGCCACGCTGCCGTGCGCAGCGCCCGCATGTGGTCCCTGATCTCCGCGATCCAGGTAATGCTGCCGGGACTGCTGCTGATCGCGGTGGTGTGGCACGGCGTCCACCTGGCCCGCGAGGGCCGCATCGGCGTCGGTGAACTCGTCACGGTCTACAGCTCCGTCATGATCCTCACCTACCCGCTTCGGCACTTCGAGGAGATCGCCATGGCGTACTCCTTCTCTCGGCCCTCGGCCAAGCGGGCCGCACGGGTGCTGGCCCTGGAACGGGCCACCGACACCGCGGGGTCGCGCGCTGCCGAGGTCCCGACCGGGGACCTGTACGACCCCACCACCGGTCTGCTCGCTCCGGCGGGCCGATTCACCGCCGTGGTGTGCGGCGACCCCGACCAGGCCGGGCGCCTGGCGGAACGGCTCGGTGGGCACCCCTCGGAGGAGGGCACGTCGGCCCTGCTGGGCGGGGTACCGCTCGACGAGCTGCCGCTGAAATCCGCGCGCACCGCGGTCCTGGTCCAGGACAAGGACCCGGTGCTGCTCTCCGGCACACTGCGTGAGCTGCTCGACGTGCCCGCCTCCGGTGCGGTCGGCGCCGAGGACGCGCTCGCCGCCGCCCAGTGCGACGACGTACTGGCGGCACTCGCCCAGGGTTCACTCGGCGCCGACGACCCGATGGACGCCCGCATCACCGAGCGGGCCCGCTCGCTGTCGGGCGGCCAGCGCCAACGGCTTGCGCTGGCCCGGTCCCTGATCACGGATCCGGAGGCACTCGTCCTCGACGAACCGACCTCCGCCGTGGACTCGCACACCGAGGCACGGATCGCGCAGGGGGTGCGTACCCTGCGCGCCGGACGCACCACGGTGGTGTTCACCTCGTCGCCACTGCTGCTGGACCGCGCGGACCGGATCGTGTTCCTGCACGACGGCGAGGTGGCGGCGGTCGGCACGCACCGGGAACTGCTGGACACCGAGCCCCGGTACCGGGCGGTGGTGACCCGCGAGACCGACGAGGAGAACGCGACCCACGGGGACGGGACGCCGGCCGGGGGCCGGCCGGCCAAGACCCTGGACAAGGACCTGGGCAAGGGTCTGGACAAGGCCCTGGACGACGACGTCCTCGGCGACGACGACGTACTGCACCGACTGGAAGAGATCGAGGAGACGGCATGATCGGCGTCGCGCCACCGTCGTACGACCCGGCGGCCCCGACGACGGCGAGCACCCTGCCCGTCGGCGCGCCCGCGACCGTACGCGCGTACACGGGAGAACTGCTGCGCCGGCACCGCCGTGCGTTCCTCTTCCTCCTCGGCGTCAACACCGTCGCCGTGATCGCCTCGATGGCGGGTCCCTACCTGCTGGGCGGGCTCGTGGAACGGGTGTCGGACGACGCACGCGAGTTGCACCTCGGCCTCACGGCCACGGTGTTCGTGCTCGCGCTCGCCGTCCAGGCCGTGTTCGTGCGGGAGGTGCGGCTGCGCGGGGCCATGCTCGGCGAGCGGATGCTGGCCGATCTGCGCGAGGACTTCCTCGTGCGGTCGGTCGGGCTGCCGCCCGGCGTGCTGGAACGGGCCGGCACGGGCGACCTGCTCTCCCGGATCACGACCGACATCGACCGGCTCGCCAACGCCATGCGCGAGGCCGTGCCCCAGCTGGCGATCGGCGTGGTG
This sequence comes from Streptomyces sp. NPDC056296, assembly GCF_042268605.1. Lineage (NCBI taxonomy): Bacteria > Bacillati > Actinomycetota > Actinomycetes > Kitasatosporales > Streptomycetaceae > Streptomyces > Streptomyces sp. NPDC056296. Next base: position 99,553 of record NZ_JBHJRX010000006.1, read on the forward strand.
TGGGTGGTGCTGCTCCTGGGCGGACTCGTGATCACGGCTCCGCCGCTGGCGCCCGCGGTGCTCGTCGCGGTGCCGCTGCTGGTGATCGGCTGCCGCTGGTACTTCCGGCGGGCGCCCTCCGCCTACCGCTCGGAGGCCGCCGGGTACGCCGCCGTGGCCGCGGCGCTTGCCGAGACCGTGGACGCCGGGCGCACCGTCGAGTCGCACCGCCTGGACACCCGTCGCATCGAACTGTCGGAGCGCCGGATCAAGGAGTGGACGGCCTGGGAGCGATACACGCTCTGGCTGCGGTCGGTGCTCTTCCCGGTCATCAACGTCACCCATGTGACCGTGCTCGCCTCCGTTCTGCTGATCGGCGGTGTGTTCGTCCTGCAGGGCTGGATCGGGGTCGGCCAGCTGACCACCGCGGCACTGATCGCGCAGATGCTCGTCGACCCGGTCGGCATCATCCTGCGCTGGTACGACGAGCTCCAGGTGGCGCAGGTGTCCCTGGCCCGGCTGGTGGGCGTGCGGGACATCGAGCCGGACGCCGGTGACCCTTCGCTGGCTCCCGACGGACGGCACGTGCACGCCGACCGCGTGCACTTCGGCTACCTCGAGGGCGTGGACGTCCTGCGCAAGGTGTCGCTGGAGGTCGCCCCGGGCACGAGACTCGCCCTGGTCGGCCCCTCGGGCGCCGGCAAGTCCACGCTCGGCAGGCTGCTGGCCGGCATCTACGGCCCCCGCGACGGCCGGATCACCCTGGGCGGCGCGGAGCTGTCCCGGATGTCCGCCGAACGGGTCCGCTCGCACGTCGCCCTCGTCAACCAGGAGCACCACGTCTTCGTGGGCTCCCTGCGCGACAACCTCCGCCTCGCCCGGACCGGCGCCACCGACGCCGAGCTGTGGGCGGCGCTGGGCGCGGTCGACGCGGACGACTGGTCCCGCGCTCTCGACGAGGGCCTGGACACCGCGGTCGGCTCGGGCGGCTACGCGCTCACCCCCGCCCAGGCCCAGCAGATCGCGCTGGCCCGTCTGGTGCTGGCCGACCCGCACACCCTGGTGCTGGACGAGGCGACGTCCCTGCTCGACCCGCGGGCCGCACGCCACCTCGAACGGTCGCTGGCCACGGTCCTGGACGGCCGCACGGTGGTCGCGATCGCCCACCGTCTGCACACCGCCCACGACGCGGACGTCATCGCCGTCGTCGAGAAGGGCCGGATCAGCGAGCTGGGAAGCCACGACGAGCTCGTCGCGGCGGACGGCGCCTACGCGGCGCTGTGGCGGTCTTGGCACGGGTGATCACACTCCACTCGTCAACGGCCCGGGCAAGGCGACACGCGCCACCCGGGCGGTGGCCGACGGCGTCGCCGGTTGCGGTTGATGGCGGTTGGCCGCGGTTGGGGTTGGACCCCGGTCGGGGGTGACGGGGCGGTGGCCTCCTCGTCTGGGGCGCTGAGCCGTACTCGGCCGGGGCGCTGGGCCGCGCTCGGCCGGGACGCTGGGCCGCGCTCGGCCGGGACGCTGGGCCGCGCTCGGCCGGGACGCTGGGCCGCGCTCGGCCGGGACGCTGGGCCGCGCTCGGCCGGAGCGCTGCGGCGCTCGGCCGGAGCGCTGGGCCGTACTCAGCCGGGGCCCACGGATGCTCGGCCGGGGCCCGCTGGTGCTCCGAGGGGGCGGCCGGTGCTTGGCCGGAAACGGGCAAGCCTGGTCGAATCCGCAGCCCCCGGGCGAACGCCACCGGCACCCGGCCAGGGCCGACCCGTGCTTGATGGGAAACAGCGAAAGCCCGGACGAACCCAACCCGTACCCGGACCACCCCCACCGGCACCCGGCCGGAACCGAGGGGACTCGGCCGGGCCCGGCAGGTCCCCGGTGGCACCCGACCGGTACCCGGACGGAGCAGACCGGGGGTCGGTCGGGCCCGGCCGGGGCTCGGCACGGTCCCGCCCGCTGGTCGGCCGGAGCGGGCCTCTGGCCGACCGGTGAGTCGGGGGAGCCGGGGCGCCGGGAGTCGGGGGTGCCGGGGCGCCCGTCGACGGCCGTGCCGTTGCGCGGTCCCGAACGGGAGTGGAAGTCTGGGAGGAGGCACCGGCTCGGGGTAGGCCCGGGAACCGTGCGGTTCCGAGACGGGTGACGCCTGTGCCCCGTGCAGCGGCGGCCCGCCGCGGTCCACGGCGAGAAGGGGCCCGTTCCCCACCCCCTGGAGGTACCCGTGAACAGCGCCGACGGATGGGGAGATGACGTCTACCAGCCCGACGGATCCGAGCAGCGGGAGGACACCGGTCTGCTCGACGGCGAGGACACCCTCGAGTACGACGGTGTCACCGATCCTCTCGACCGGGGCTGGTCCCCGCCCGAGCGCCCCTGGGCAGTGGAGCACACCGGTGTGACGGCCGCCGAACGGCACCAAGGCGAGACCCTGGAGCAGCGGCTCGCCGAGGAACGGCCGGATGTACTCGCACCCGATGGCGACGGACTGGGCGACTCCGAGGGCACCGACGGGGAACTGCTGGACAACGAGGTCGGCGCGGACCGTTCCGGCCGGCTCGTGGCACCCGATGAGGGGGCGCACGAGGACGAGGAGCCGGCGCTGGTCGCCATGGACGTGGGCATCGACGGCGCGGCCGCCTCCGCCGAGGAGGCCGCGATGCACGTCGTCGACGAGGACTCCCTGCCCGGCTGATGCCACCCGCGACCGCGTTCGCGTGCCGTCGCCCCGATGATCCGCGCCGTATGAGGAGCAGCCATGCAGCAGGACAAGCATCCCGACTACCGGCCCGTCGTCTTTCGTGACCGCAGCGCCGGGTACGCCTTCCTCACCCGGTCCACCGCGACCAGCGACCAGACCATCGCGTGGGACGACGGCGAGACCTACCCGGTGGTGGACGTGGAGATCTCCTCGGAGAGCCACCCCTTCTACACGGGCAAGGCGCGAACGGTGGACTCGGAGGGGCGTGTCGCCCGCTTCGAGCGGCGCTACGGCCAGGGCGAGGGGCAGGGTGCCGACGGGACCGGCTGAGCGGGCCGGATCCGCCTCGTGCCTCAGATCGTCCCTCAGATGAAGTTGAGTGCCGCCGCGCCGCCCACTCCTCCGAGCAGCATGAACGCCGGCATCAGCACTTTCAGCTCCACCCAGCTGCCCGCCCGGAACCGCATGGCCTTCGGCGGGCCGATGGGGTACCAGCGCTTGCGGCCCACGGGTATCGGCCAGAGTATGGGGCAGCCCGAGACGGTCAGTGCGTCCCCGATGTCGTGCACCAGCGCGCCGAGCACGATGGGCAGCCCCAGCCACAGGTACTCCTGGCCCGGTGCGGTGAACAGCCAGTCCGCGCCCCCGTCCGGCTTGTCCAGTATCCCGGCCAGGATCCACGCGCTGGTCCCGGCCAGCAGCCACACCAGTACGTCGCTGCTGGAGCCGCGGGTCGCCCGCCAGAGCAGGCCCTCGATGGCCAGCACCATGTGTACGAAGAGGATCGCCAGGACCGCCCAGCGACCACCCGTGATGGCCAGGACCGAAGTGCCCCCGCCGATCAGGACCGCCCACAGCCACGTGTGCGTCAGCGTGCGGTGCCCTCCGGAGCGGCGCGGGTCGCCCTGTTTCTTCGTGGCCTTGTAGACGGCGTACGACAACTTGTCGACAATTTCGCACAGCCCCCGCGAGACCGGTCCGAAGGCCCGGGAGATGGTGGCCGCCTTGTGGTCGAGATCCGGGGCGAGCGCTGCGCCGGCACAGATCAGGGCCCCGGCGAGCAGCACCGGCCAGGGCATCGAGTGCCCCGCGGCGGCGGTCGCCGCCCCGACGCCGAGCCACGCCGCGGCGCCCGACAGTGAGTGTGCTGGTCCCATCATCGCCGTTGCCCGCCCCATTCCTCGTGTGCCGCTGTGCAGTTGTCCGGGTCCGCTGATGCCTCGTCGGCGACCCAGCGTAGCGTTCGTGATCTTCACGCGGACAGCCGATTCCCCCATCACGGCCGAGGCCAGGCAAGATGGGTGCGTGACCCTCATCGATCAGCTGCCGCGGACCGCCGACCCCGATGCCCTGTACGAAGCCTTCGAGGCGTGGGCCCAGGATCGCGGTCTCACGCTCTACCCCCATCAGGAGGAGGCGCTGATCGAGGTGGTCTCCGGGGCGAACGTGATCGTGTCGACGCCCACCGGCTCCGGCAAGAGCATGATCGCGGCGGGCGCCCACTTCGCCGCTCTGGCCCGCGACGAGGTCACCTTCTACACGGCCCCGATCAAGGCGCTGGTGTCGGAGAAGTTCTTCGAACTCTGCAAGATCTTCGGCACCGAGAACGTCGGCATGCTGACCGGTGACGCCTCCGTGAACTCCGACGCCCCCGTCATCTGCTGCACCGCCGAGGTCCTGGCGTCGATCGCGCTGCGTGACGGCAAGCACGCGGACATCGGCCAGGTCGTCATGGACGAGTTCCACTTCTACGCGGAACCGGACCGCGGCTGGGCCTGGCAGATTCCCCTGCTGGAACTGCCGCAGGCCCAGTTCGTCCTGATGTCGGCCACGCTCGGTGACGTCTCCTTCTTCGAGAAGGACCTCGCGCGGCGCACCGGGCGCCCCACGGCTGTGGTCCGCTCGGCCACCCGGCCCGTGCCCCTCTCCTACGAGTTCCGCTACACGCCGCTGACCGAGACGCTCACCGACCTGCTGGCGGCCCGGCAGGCCCCCGTCTACATCGTGCACTTCACGCAGGCGCAGGCCGTGGAGCGGGCGCAGGCGCTGATGAGCATCAACATGTGCACGCGGGACGAGAAGGAGCGGATCGCCGAGCTGATCGGCAACTTCCGCTTCACCACGAAGTTCGGCCGTAATCTCTCCCGCTACGTCCGGCACGGCATCGGTGTCCACCACGCGGGCATGCTGCCCAAGTACCGGCGGCTGGTGGAGAAGCTCGCGCAGGCGGGCCTGCTGAAGGTGATCTGCGGTACGGACACGCTCGGCGTCGGTGTCAACGTCCCCATTCGGACCGTGCTGTTCACGGCCCTGTCCAAGTACGACGGCACTCGGGTGCGCACGCTGCGGGCCCGGGAGTTCCACCAGATCGCCGGCCGGGCCGGGCGCGCGGGCTTCGACACGGAGGGCTTCGTCGTCGCCCAGGCGCCCGAGCACGTCGTCGAGAACGAGAAGGCGCTCGCCAAGGCCGGTGACGACCCGAAGAAGCGACGCAAGGTCGTCCGCAAGAAGGCGCCCGAGGGCTTCGTGGCCTGGTCGGAGAGCACGTTCGACAAGCTCATCACCTCCGAACCGGAGCCGCTGACGTCCCGCTTCCGGGTCACGCACACCATGCTGCTGTCGGTGATCGCCCGGCCCGGCAACGCCTTCAAGGCGATGCGGCACCTGCTGGAGGACAACCACGAACCGCGCAAGCAGCAGCTCAGGCACATCCGTCGGGCGATCGCCATCTACCGCTCGCTGCTGGACGGCGGCATCGTCGAGAAGCTCGACCAGCCCGACGCCGAGGGGCGCATCGTCCGTCTCACGGTGGACCTGCAGCAGGACTTCGCGCTGAACCAGCCGCTGTCCACGTTCGCCCTGGCCGCCTTCGAGCTGCTGGACCCGGAGTCCCCGTCGTACGCGCTGGACATGGTGTCGGTGGTGGAGTCCACGCTGGACGACCCGCGACAGATCCTCGCCGCCCAGCAGAACAAGGCGCGCGGTGAGGCCGTGGCCGCGATGAAGGCGGACGGCGTCGAGTACGAGGAGCGCATGGAGCGCCTCCAGGACATCACGTACCCGAAGCCCCTGGAGGAGCTGCTCTTCCACGCCTACGACACGTACCGCAGGAGCCACCCCTGGGTCGGTGACCACCCGCTGTCCCCGAAGTCGGTCATCCGGGACATGTACGAGCGGGCGCTGACCTTCACGGAGCTGGTCTCCCACTACGAACTGGCCCGCACCGAGGGCATCGTGCTGCGCTACCTGGCGAGCGCCTACAAGGCCCTCGACCACACCGTCCCGGACGACCTGAAGTCCGACGACCTGCAGGACCTGATCGAGTGGCTCGGCGAGATGGTGCGCCAGGTCGACTCCAGCCTGCTGGACGAGTGGGAGCAGCTCGCCAACCCGGCGGAGATGACCGCCGAGGAGGCGCAGGAGAAGGCCGACCAGGTTCGGCCGGTCACCGCCAACGCGCGCGCCTTCCGTGTCCTGGTCCGCAACGCCATGTTCCGCCGTGTCGAACTCGCCGCCCTCGACCAGGTCGACGCGCTGGGCGAGATGGACGCCGACGCCGGCTGGGACGCCGACGCGTGGGGCGAGGCCATGGACAAGTACTGGGACGAGTACGACGACCTCGGCACCGGTCCCGACGCCCGCGGTCCCAAGCTGCTGGTGATCGAGGAGGAGCCGCAGAACAGCCTGTGGCGCGTGCGGCAGATCTTCGACGACCCGAACGACGACCACGACTGGGGCATCAGCGCGGAGGTCGACCTCACGGCCTCCGACGCGGAGGGCCGGGCGGTCGTCCGCGTCACCGATGTCGGCCAGCTGTGAGCACAGGAGAAACCCACCCATGACGAATCCGGCCGAGAGCCTCGTCGCCCTGCTCGACCTGGAGCAGATCGAGGTCAACATCTTCCGTGGCCGTAGCCCTGAGGAGTCGCTGCAGCGGGTCTTCGGCGGCCAGGTGGCCGGCCAGGCGCTGGTCGCCGCGGGCCGCACCACTGAGGGCGACCGCCCGGTGCACTCGCTGCACGCGTACTTCCTGCGCCCGGGACGCCCGGGCGTGCCGATCGTGTACCAGGTCGAACGGGACAGGGACGGGCGGTCGTTCACGACCCGCCGGGTCACCGCCGTGCAGCAGGGCCGCACGATCTTCACGCTCACCGCCTCCTTTCACAAGCCTGAGCAGGGGAGTTTCGAACACCAGCTGCCTCCGGCCCGCAAGGTCCCGGATCCCGAGTCCCTGCCGACGGTCACCGCCGAAGTGCGGGAGCACCTGGGCGCGCTGCCGGAGCAGTTCGAGCGGATGGCCCGCCGCCAGCCCTTCGACATCCGCTACGTGGACCGGCTGCGTTGGAGCGCCGATGAGGTCGAGAGCGCCGAGCCCCGCAGCGCGGTGTGGATGCGCGCGGTCGGGCCGCTCGGCGACGACCCGCTGGTACACACCTGCGCCCTGACCTACGCCAGCGACATGACCCTCCTGGACGCCGTGCGCATCCCGGTGGAGCCTCTGTGGGGGCCACGGGGCTTCGACATGGCGTCGCTGGACCACGCCATGTGGTTCCATCGGCCGTTCCGCGCGGACGAGTGGTTCCTGTACGACCAGGAGTCGCCGATCGCGACCGGTGGACGGGGCCTGGCGCGGGGACGGATCTATGACGCGGAGGGGCGCATGCTGGTGTCCGTCGTCCAGGAAGGGCTGTTCCGGGCCCTGTAGGTCAGGAGTCTCTGCGCCACAGCCGGCCCAGCAGGCCGCGGAACCGTCCGGGTTCCTCGGCCTCGTGCGGCGTCGGTTCCCGGCCTGGCGGGGTCGGCACGGGGCGAAGGGCCGGGCGTGGCGCCGGACGCTGCCGGCGTGCGGCTTTCACCGCGCCCGCCAGGTCCGTGCGGAGCCAGTCGATCTCGTCCGGGTCCGCCGCCGTCATGATCTCCTCGGCGAGCTGCGCGGCCGGGGAGCCGGGCGTACCGTGGGCGGGCTGAACCGGGCGGAACCGGTGCAGATGGGAGCGCTCGTAGGGGTCCCTGACGACCCCGGAGACCTCGACCGGGTCGAGCAAGGACGCGATGGCCGCAGCCTGGGCCCACGGATCGTCGGCCTGGCGGAGCAGGAACCCCAGGTGCCGTCCCCTCCAGTTGCGGGGACGCAGGTCCAGGCCCTCCGTCAGCTGGTCCCGCAGGCCCTCGGGCGTACGGCCCTTCAGTAGTGCGGCGTTCCTCTCGTCGGACGCGAACTGACGTAGTTCGTCGGCCAGATACAGCCAGACGACGGCTCGATAGCGGTTGACGTAGAACTTCACCGGCACCAAGAGCCCCAGCCGTGCGAGGCGGGTGAACCGGGCCCTGGGCACTTCCATGAGGGCAGCGCCTTCCATGGTCCCGACGGCCCGGACGCTCTCCCTCAACGCCTCGGGGAAGCCCTCCCCCGCCCGGATCCGTCCGATCTCCTCGCGCGTGACGCGTCGGCCGCCTCCTCCTCCCTCGTCGGGTACGGTGAGGATGCGCCCGAGGTGTACGGCGAGGTCGAACTCACTGCGCCTGAGGCCCAGTTCTCGTGCCGCTCGGTTCGGCGCGAGCGAGGCGTCGTGGTTGGTGCCGTGGATGTTGCCGCGGGTGGCGCCGATCTGCTCGGCGGTGGGTGTGATCTTGTGCGTGATGGTGTTCCCGGACATGGTCGTCTCCCCCGTGGAGTGTGCGGCCGGCGCTGTCCGCGCCCGCCTGACACAAGACCGTAGCCGCTGCCGCAACATCCGTGGCGGGCCTGTGGAAAACTCCGCAGCCGCCTCCACGAAAGTAGCGAAAGTCCAGGTCAGATGTCTGTGGGTGATACCCGGCCCGGCTGTCGCGCGTCGACGTCGAGGTGCTCACCGACCCGGTTCACGAGCAGGGTCATTTCGTAGGCGATCTGGCCGATGTCGGTCTCCGCGCCGCTGAGCACGCACAGGCAACTGCCCGAGCCCGCCGCGGTGACGAAGAGTACGGCGTCGTCGAACTCAACCATCGTCTGCCGTACCTGACCCGCGCCGAAGTGGCGACCCGAGCCCTTGGCCAGGCTGTGCAGTCCGGACGAGACGGCGGCGAGGTGCTCGGCGTCCTCGCGTCGCAGGCCCGTACTCGCCCCGGTCACGAGCCCGTCGTTGGACAGGACCAACGCATGCCGGACGTGTTCGACGCGCTCGGTCAGGTCGTCCAGCAGCCAGCCAAGTCCCTGGTTCTGCACCATGGTCCGGTCTCCCCGTGTTGTCCCCGTATGCGTGCTCTCCTCCTGGCCGGAGGATCTGCCCGCCAGCCTTCACCACGCTTGTGCTCCGGGCAAGGAGGATGGGGGCATGGCACAGAAGATGACCGATGAGGAATGGCGGGCGTTCGTCTCGGACGGCACCCGCACCGGGAAGCTCTCGACCGTTCGGGCGGACGGCAGCCCGCATGTGGCACCGATCTGGTTCCTGCTGGACGGGGACGACATGGTGTTCAACACCGGCAAGGACACTGTGAAGGGACGCAATCTGGCCCGTGACGGCCGGGTCGCCCTGTGCGTGGACGACGACCGGCCGCCCTTCGACTTCGTCGTGCTGCAGGGGCGCGCACGGATCTCGGAGGACCTCGACGAACTCCGGCACTGGGCCGCCAGGATCGGGGCCCGGTACATGGGCGAGGAGCGCGCCGAGGAGTTCGGGGCCCGCAACGGCGTTCCGGGCGAGCTCCTCGTCCGCGTCACCGTGGACAAGGTCCTGGCCCAGAAATCTGTGGCGGACTGAGGCCGGCCCGACCAGAGGGGCCCGCGGCATGACCGGCCGGAGGGGGCCGGCCGGTCAGCGCACGGAGTCGAGCAGCCGGGCGGTGTGCATCCGTCCGGCGTACTCGACGAGCCGGATCAACACCTCCTTCCCCGAGTCGCGGTCCCGGGCGTCGCACAGCACTACGGGCGTCCCCCGGTCGAGGTCGAGAGCCCGCAGAACGTCCTGGGCGTCGTAGCGGCGCGCTCCCTTGAAGCAGTTGACGGCCACCACGAACGGGATGCGCCGGTGCTCGAAGTAGTCGACCGCCGGAAAGCAGTCCGCCAGGCGCCGGGTGTCCGCGAGGACGACAGCACCTAGTGCGCCCTGTGACAGTTCGTCCCACAGGAACCAGAAGCGGTCCTGGCCCGGTGTGCCGAAGAGGTACAGGGAGAGGCCGGACCGGATGGTGATGCGTCCGAAGTCCATGGCGACGGTCGTGGTGACCTTGCGGTCGATGCCGTCGGTGTCGTCCACCAGCCGCCCGGCCTCGCTGAGCATTTCCTCCGTGCGCAGCGGTCTGATCTCGCTGACCGCGCCCACCAAGGTGGTCTTGCCCACGCCGAATCCTCCGGCGACCAGGATCTTCAACGCCAGCGCGGTCGTGTCACCGTCCGCGGCGTCGGAGTGCTCGGAGACCATCGATCACTTCTCTCGGTCCGGGTGGTCGTGAACGTAACTGCCGGTCATGGCCTTTCGGCCTCCTTTACAGTGCGCGGAGTCCGTCGATGACTTCGCGCAGAATCCGTTCGTCGGGCAGCTGCGCGGGCGGTACGGGACGGCTGACGGTCACGGAGCCGAGTTCCACCAGGTCGCCGAGGAGCACCCTCACCACGCCCACGGGCAGATCCGCGTCCGCGGCGAGTTCGGCGACCGACTGGGTCTCCGTGCGGCACAGATCGATCAGGGTCCGGTGCTCCGGTCCGAGCACGGTGTCGTCGGTGCCCGGCGCGTCAGGGGCCCGCGTGACCAGGGCGATCAGGTCGAACCGCACCCCCGTGGGGCCGGGCCGGGTGCGCCCGCCGGTCATCGCGTAGGGCCGGACGAGGGGTCCGGCCTCGTTGTCGTACCACTGGCTGCCCGGCCGCTCCCGGCCGCCGGCCGTGGTGTCGTCGGTCATCCTCGCGGCCCTCCCGGGTCATCCGCCGGCGGGCGGCCGCGCGGCGGTGCGTGGCGCTGTGTGGAGGTGCTCGCCGACGCGCCTGACCAGCCGTGCCATCTCGTAGGCCACCAGGCCGATGTCCGCGGTCACGGCGGTCAGGACGGCGAGGCAGGAGCCGTCGCCCGCAGCGGCCACGAAGAGGAAGCCGTCGTCCATCTCCACCATGGTCTGGCGCACGCCCCCGGCACCGAAGTGCCGGCCCGCGCCCTTGGCCAGGCTGTGGAAGCCGGAGGCGACCGCTGCCAGGTGTTCGGCGTCCTCGCGGCCGAGGCCGGTCGACGCGCCCACAGCGAGTCCGTCGTTCGACAGCACCACGGCGTGCCGTACTTCGCTCACGCACACGACGAGGTCGTCCAGCAGCCAGTCGAGTTCCCGGGTCCGCCGAGCGCTCCCGTTGCCGGGATTGTGGATCATGCTGGGTCTCCTTCATTGCTGTTGCGGCCGGCCGGCGCATCCGGCGGTGCTCCGCGGCCGGGTCGCCTGCCACCACCGCGCGACCAGCCGGCGCGGTATGCGGCCATGCGATCCCGTACGACTTCGGGGGTGCGCTCGTCGTCGCCGGTCGGCGGGGGCGTCCGCGCAGGGTCGGCGGGTCGCCCGTCGCGTAGTTGGGGAGCGAGACTGGCCTGCCGCACGCGGCGAGGGAGGTCGTCGGACTCCCCGGCCGCGTCCGGCAGATCGGGACCATCGGGCTCACCGGCCGCGTGCGGCAGGTCAGGACCGTCAGGCTCCCTGGGCGCGTGCGGCAGGTGAGGACCGTCGGACTCCCTGGGCACGTGCGCCAGATGAGGACCGTCGGACTCCCTGGGCACGTGCGCCAGATGAGGACCGTCGGACTCCCTGGGCACGTGCGGCAGATGAGGACCGTCGGACTCCCTGGGCACGTGCGCCAGATGAGGACCGTCGGACTCCCTGGGCACGTGCGGCAGGTGAGGACCGTCGGTCTTCGCGGAGTCGTCAGGGGATCGGTGCAGTCGCAAGGCGGGGGCTCCTGGTGGCCGACCGGACGTCGCGGTGTGTGCCGTCGCCGGGACGGAGGCCGTCAGCGCCGGCCGGTCGGCCGGCGCGGGGACGGGATCCTGGTGCGGGGCGGGGCCGGGCACGCGCGCGTACGGGTGCTCCTCGGACTGTGGTGCTTCGACTGCCGCGCGGGGGGAGTGTTCCACCGCCCCGCTGTGCAGGAGTGCGGTGGGCAGGAGGACGACGGCGGTGGTGCCGCCGTAGGGCGAGGTCTTGAGGTGCACTTTGATGTCGTGCCGGGCGGCGAGCCGGCTGACCACGAACAGGCCGAGCCGGTCGCTGTCGAACAGGTCGAGTGCCTCGGAGCGGGTGATGCGGTGGTTGGCCTCGGCGAGGGTGTCCTTGCCCATGCCGAGGCCGCGGTCCTCGACCTCGATCACATAACCGTTGCCGACGGGTTCTCCGGTGACACGCACGCGCGTGTGGGGTGGCGAGAACTGGGCTGCGTTCTCGATGATCTCGGCCACGAGGTGGGTGAGGTCGGCGACGGCGGCACCGATCACGGACGCCTCGGGAAGTTGTCGTACCTCCACGCGCGCGTAGTCCTCGACTTCGGAGACCGCCGCGCGAATCACGTTCGTGAGGGAGATCGGCATGCGCCAGGCCCGCCCGGGCGCCGCGCCGGAGAGGATGATCAGGCTTTCGGCATGGCGCCGCATGCGGGTGGTGAGGTGGTCGAGGCGGAAGAGGTCGCTCAGTTCGTTCGGGTCGTCGGAGCGGCGTTCCATACTGTCGAGCAGACTCAGCTGACGGTGGACGAGGATCTGGCTGCGGCGGGCGAGGTTCACGAAGACCCCGGAGATACCGCTGGCGAGTTCGGCGCGTTCCACTGCGGCCCGCAGGGCGGCCCGGTGCACGGTGTCCAGGGCCTCGGCGACCTGGCCGGCCTCGTCCTCGGCAGGCGGCCCCGGTGGCGCCTCGGACCGGACGTCGATCTCCTCCCCCGTGCGCAGTCTGCGCATGGCCTCGGGGAGTTTGCGGCGGGCGATCTCCAGGGCACTGTTGCGCAGGCTCACCAGCTCGACCACGAGGCCGCGGCCGATGCGGACGGAGATGACGAGCGACGCGGCGACGGCGAGGAGACCGAAGAGGACCGCGGCCCCGGCCGGAGTGAGCACGCCGCGCGCGAACGGGTCGGCCCGGTCGGCGACTCGGCGCCCGGCGTCCTGTTCGATCGTCCGCATGCCGTCCCGCACGTGCGCGTGCGCCTTGTCCCAGGTGGTCCGCGGGGCCGCTGCCTCGACCGTCCGGTCTTCGGGTCCTTGGGCCAGCAGCTTGCCCTCGGCCGCCCCCACGGTCGCGTAGGCGCCGCCGGCGGCGAGGTCCCGCCAGGCGGCGCGTTCGGAGCCGCGCAGGTCGGCGACGGCTGACTCGGTCAGGGTCCGGCGTCTGTCGACGGCGCCGGTGAACAGCCGCAGCCGCTCGCCCCCGAGTCCGTCGGCGAGCCGCGCCCCGGCGAGCAGGGCATCCTCCTGGGCCAGTGCCTCGCCCGCGCGGGCGAACTCGACCAGCACGCGCGCGTCGGAACCCAGATCGGCGTCCTGGATGCCGCTCAGCGCGCCGCCCACCCGGAAGGCCGCCGAAATGGTCGTCGTGTACTGGCGGTAGGCCTCCTCCCAGTCAGCGCGGCGGTCGAGGACGGCGGAGCGCAGCGATCCCAGCCGTTCGGCGCCGGTGACGAAGGCTTCGAGGCGCCGGGCCACGCCGGCGGGCATTTCCTCGCCGTCGGCGACGGTATGGCGGTCGCCCAACCGCAGTTTCCCGACTGCGCGGTCGGTGTGTGCGGAAAGTGCCCTGTAATCGCCGCTCGGCACCGCCGACGGGTCGGTGGCGTGGCGGACGGCCGCGAGCCGCTCGGCCTGCAGGGCGGCGACGGCGGCGCTCACCGGGGCGCGGACCTGGGCGTCCACGCGCTGCACCTGCCGCAGCCGGGAGATGTCCTGGGCGGTCGTGACGGTGGCGTACGCCCACAGGGCCAGCAGGGAGACGACGGGCACCATCAGCAGGCTGACGATCCTGGCGCGCACGGTGCGGGGCCGTATTCGCCTGCGCCACGCGCGCGTGGCGGACGCCTCCGGTGCCTCGTCCGTGGGCTTCGCGGGGCCCTCGTCGGCCGGTGGTCCGGCGTGCGCGCGGCGGCCGCGCACGGGTGGCTGGGGCGGCGTCTCGGCGCCGGCTGCGGGGGTCGTACGGGGTGTACGCATGGCCTCCTCGCTCGGTACGGGGTCGGTGCGTTGTCGCCGGGCCGCTGACGGCCGGGCCCGCCGTTACCGGGCGGTGCTTCCTACGGGCTGCTGGGCCGAGGCGGACGCCTCGCGCTCCCCCGCCGTCGGCGACAGCGCGACGAAGACCGAGGTCAGGAAGAGGTAGGACCCGAGGCCGACGGCGAGGGGGAAGATGAACTGCATCGCCGTGGCCCCGGGCAGCGCCTCGCCGGACGGCGTGACACGCACGCTCACCGCGAACATCCCGGTGTAGTGCATGCTGCTCACCGCCGCTCCCATGATCAGCGAGGCGAGCGTGACCGCGAGGGGCGACTTGATGTTGAGCGCCGCCCACAGGGCCGCCGTGGCCGCGGCGACGGCGATGAGGACGGAGAGTCCGACGCGCATCGGGTCGTAGCTCACGTCGCCGTGCAGGCGCACGGCCGCCATGCCGAGGTAGTGCATGCTCGCGACACCGAGCCCGGTGGTGAGTCCGCCGAGCAGGAGTGCTCGACCGCGGTCGCGGCCGTAGCCGACCGCGAAGACGCCGGCGCAGACGACGATCATGGCGACGAGCAGGCTCGTGAGGGTGAGCGGCACGTTGTAGCGGATGTCGGTGCCGCTGACGCGGAAGCCGAGCATGGCGACGAAGTGCATCGTCCAGATGCCCGTGCCGATCGCCGAGGCCGCGGTGAGGAGCCAGTTGCGGCGCGCGCGCCCGGTGGCGGCGAGGGCGCGCACGGTGCAGCGCAGTCCGAGAGCTGCGCCGGTACAGGCCATCGCGTACGACAGCGCGGGGGTCAGCCAGCCCAGGGCGGCGTGGTCCAGGTGTCCCATGGCTCCGGGACGCTAGTCCTAGCGAGGGCGCACAACGGGGGCGCATTTCGAAAGGTGTTGCTATCTGACCCAGGAAAGCGCTGGAACGATCGCGTCATGCTCGAACGTGTGCGCTGCGGCATCCCCTCTGTCGTTGGGGAATCTGCGTCATTGGGGATCTGTGTCATTGCGGGATCATGTGGAGCATGAGCGACGACCACACGCACGTTCAGGAGTTCTTCGGCGCCCGCGCCGCCGACTGGGACAGCCGGTTCCCCGACGACGGTCCCGCATACGCGGCCGCGGTCGCCGAGCTGGGCCTGCGGGAGGGGGATCACGTGCTCGACGCGGGCTGCGGCACGGGACGGGCCCTGCCTCCCTTGCGTGCGGCCGTGGGACCGTCGGGCCTGGTTGTCGGGGCCGATCTGACGCCCGCCATGCTCCAGGCCGCCGTACGGGCCGGGAGGGACCTTGACGGACGCCTGTTGCTGACCGACGTCGCCGCGCTGCCGCTGCGGTCGCGGACGCTCGACGCCGTGTTCGCGGCGGGCCTCGTGGCTCACCTGCCCGATCCCGCCGGTAACCTGCGGGAGTTGGCGCGCGTCGTGCGTCCCGGCGGTGTGCTGGCGCTGTTCCATCCGATCGGAAGAGCGGCGCTCGCGGCGCGCCAAGGGCGGCGGATCACGCCGGACGACCTGCGTGCCGAGCCGAACCTCCGGCCGTTGCTCGCCGGTTCCGGCTGGCGCACGACGTCGTACGTCGACGAGGACGCCCGCTTCCTGGCCCTGGCCGTGCGCGAGGACTGACCTCTTGCGCGAGGACTGACCCCTCGGACCTCTTGCGTGGGCGCCGGCCGCATGCGCTGACGCTGACCGGCCGCTGCGCGCCGAGGAGTTGGAAGACCCCTTCCGGCGCGGGGTTCCGGCCATCGCGCGAGCCACCTCCAGGCTGAACTCAACTGGCTGCGCGAGACGATCGGTTCACTCGGCGGCCGACGTGTCGATGTGGCGGACCGGACAGCCCCGTAGGCCGGGGACCGGGCGGGTGCCCAGTTCGGCCAGCCGGTACCCGTTCGGGTAGCCCTTGATCTCCCAGTTCTGCCGGGCGTGGTGCGGAGCGCGCCTCGGCGGCATCAAGCGCACCGCGCGGCCGCGCAGCCGCACCGCGCGGCGTACCAGCGCGCGGGTGGCGGGGCTCGGCGGCGTGTAACGGAAAGCCCGCAGGAGGGGCTCGTCGAGCAGGGCGAGGATCCCGGTACGCAGGACCGGAGCGAGGGGGCTCGGATACCAGGAGGCCATGAGGTCGAGAGTCGCGTCGGAGACGCGGCGCGCACCTTCGTCCCAGGCGAAGTGGGCCTCCTCATAGGCGTCGAGACAGGCTTCGAACTCCTCGTAGGACCCGGGGATTCCCTTGATGCCCATGTGCCGTCCCAGCGTGCGGTAGTGGACGGCGGACGCGATGGTCTCGTGGCGCGACATCCTGCGCCATCCGTAGGCGTCGATCCAGCATTTGGGGGTCACGACGAACGTGCACAGGACGTACCGCATGTCGTCGTTGGGGATGTCATAGCCGCGGTGCATCTGGTTGATGCGCCGGATGGCCGTGTGTCCCTGCTCGCTGCCGAAGCCGTGTTCGACGACGGCGTCCAGAAGCAGCGCCGTGTCGTCGTACCGCTTCTGCGCCCGGTCCGTGAACTCCGCCGTCGCGGCCAGCAGCCGGCCGATGCTCGGAACGGCGTAGGTGCGGTAGAGCGCCAACTCGAGAGCACGGCTGAAGTCCCACGGGAACTCGTAGGCCGAGGCCAGCCGATAGATCTCCGAAGCGTCCTCGTAAGGGTCCAGCCGTCGAATCTGTGCCAGCCGTTCGAAGCGCTCCACCGTGGCCGTCCCCTTCTGCCGTCGAGGCTTCAACTCTACGTTGAGTGGCAGGAGATGCACGGTCAGCCATGGCTGCCATGGCTGTCGACAGGGGAGGGGTGATCCGCTTGTTCGGCAGGATCCGCGAGGCCTGGGACAGATCTCGCGCCGCTCGGCGCACGGAGGGCGGAACGGGAGGGGAGCAGCGCTCGCACAATCTGTTCGAGGCCGCCGCCGCGTACGTCTCGGCGTGCGCGGACGACGACCAGGAACGGATCGACGAGGCGGCGGGCTGGGTGTCGCCGGAGGCCCTTTCGTTCGGGGTGAACGAGTTGGCGTGCCGGGCCGTGATCGCGCTCGCGCGGGAACGCGACGAGTCTCCGCGGGACGTGGCCCGTGCCCTCCTCGGGCTGCCCGCGGCCTGACCCCGCCCGTCCGTCACAAGAGGGCGATTCGCCCCGTCCAGCCGGAAAACTGCAGCTCGGGTGCGTCCGGGTATCGTGACAAGAGCTTCCCGGGCGCACTAGGGTGCGCGCCATTGGACGAACCGATGGGGAGGCTGGGATGGCCGGGACGGACGAGGACGCCGTCGCCGCCGAGGACGATGCGCTCTATGTGCTCACGGCGGTGCTGCTGACGCCGGCGAAGTTTCCGAGTGTGCTGGGCGACGACTATCCGGAGGCGTGCGCGGCGCTCGGCCTGTCACCGCTGGCGGACGGCTACGGCCTGGTACTCGGCCAGGACGGTGACGGCGCGCGGTGGACCGTCGTCGTCGACGACGTCTCGCTGGTGGCCGTCGCCGTGGCCTCCTGGGACTGCGGCATGGAGTACGACCTGTCGCCGGACGAGCGTACGGTCGTCGCCGCGCTGCCCGGCTGGCCTCTCGCGGTCGCCGTGGCGGCGCCCGGCGTGCCCGCGCCGCACGACCCCGACCTCGAGTCCGCCGACCAGCCGGCGCTGTCGCCGCCGGACACCACTGTGTGGGGGCCCGCGCAGCGGCGTCTGGGAGCCGACGAGATCGCCGCGCAGTGGGCGCAGTGGCGAGAGCAGATCGACGACGCGGACTTCCCTGTGACGGGCGGCGACGCCGGATCCGTGGACGACGCGCCGGGCGACGACGCGGACGAGCACTCGGGCGCCGGCGAGGGCGCGGAGACCGGCGGCACGGACGCCGGCGCCGGTCCCACGAACGCCGGTGCCGGTGCCGGTCCCACGAACGCCGGTGCCGGTGCCGGTCCCACGAACGCCGGTGCCGGTGCCGGTCCCACGAACGCCGGTGCCGGTGCCGGTCCCACGAA
>NZ_JBHJRX010000006.1:117440-124584 GCF_042268605.1 Streptomyces sp. NPDC056296
CGCCGGTGCCGGTGCCGGTCCCACGGACGTCGGTGCCGGTCCCACGGACGTCGGTGCCGGGTCCTCCGGGCACAGCGGTGTCCGGCGGGTGCTCGCAGAGGCCCGCGCCTACGTCGACACGCCCCCGCCGCTCGGCCGGGTCCGGTCCTCGTTCGCGCCGGGGGACGCTCGGACGCTGCGTGCCGACGGCCCCGGTTGGTCGCTCGTCGCCAGAACCGACGACATCGCCTTCATCCTGCTCGACGAGGAACCCGGCGAGGTCCTGCCCGTGGGGCGGGGACCGTCGCTGCCCGGGCTCCTGGAGGCCCTCGACAAGATGGCCGTAAGGCCGAGCTGACCGAGGACACCGAGGCCCGTTACCGCTGGGAGTCGGGCGCCCTCCCGTCCCCGACTGTCTTCAACCTCTATGGCCGGCTCTCTTCCCATGTGGCTCCCGCCCATGGAAGAGGTCGTAGCGGACCCGCACGATGGGGCAGCCCTCAGCTCCACTCCCCCGTCGCGCCTGGAGTCCCTGATGCGTCTGCCCCGTGGTGTTCCGTTCCTCGCCGCCGTTGTGACGGCCGTCTCGCTCATCGGGCCATCGCCCGTCGCCGCGGTAGCGGGCGACGAAGGCGGACACTGCGCCCGCCAGGAGCACGTACGAGTGCCGGGCGCGGCCCTGCAGCGCACTGCCTGCCTGGACGATCTGACCACCACCGGGTTGGCGGGCACCCCGTACACCGACATGGCCGACCAGGCCGGGCTGACGGCCGGCGGCACCAGGACGCCGTCCGGAGTGCCCGGCATCCAGGTCGACGGCTACTTCCCGGACTCCTCAGGCTTCAACGACACGCACGGCTGGCGGCACGACGCGCAGTTCGTGATCCGGCTGCCGGACCACTGGAACGGCGGCCTCGTCGTGACGGGGGCGCCGGGCACCCGCAAGCAGTACGCCACGGACAAGGCGATCTCCGACCGGGCCCTCGCGCAGGGGTACGCGTACGCCGCGACCGACAAGGGCAACAGCGGAACGGACTTCTATCGGGACGGCGTCCGACCCGGAGACGCGGTCGCCGAGTGGAACGCACGCACCACCCAGCTCACCCGGGCCGCCCGCCGGGTGGCCGCCCAGCGCTACGGGCACGCGCCGCGTCGCACCTACATCGCGGGCATCTCCAACGGCGGCTATCTCACCCGTTGGCAGCTGGAGAACCACCCGGAGCTGTACGACGGCGGCGTGGACTGGGAGGGGGCACTGTGGACCGCGAACGGCCCCAGCCTCCTCACGTCCCTGCCGGTGACGGTGGCTCGGATGTTCGGCGCGGCACGGGACGAGGAAATGTACGCGGCGGGCTTCGCACGCGGCTCCGAGTTTCTGTGGCCGTATCACGAGAAGGCCTACTGGGGCTTGACGCAGAAGATCTACCGGGCCGAGTTCGACCCGTCCCACGATCGCGGCTGCCCGGGACCGACCGCCGGGTCCACCCTGGAGGAGATCCTGGCGCCGTGCCCCTCCGACGCGGCGTACGACTACGCGGAACGCCCCGCCTCCGTCCGCCGTGCGGTGGCCCGGGTCGCGCTGACCGGGCGTATCGGCAAGCCGCTGATCACCCTGCACGGCGATCTGGACGCGCTGCTGCCCAAGGCCGCCGACTCCGACGTGTACGCGCGCATGATCGACAGTCGGGGGCGAGGCGAGCTGCACCGCTATTACACGGTCGGGGGCGGCACGCACGTCGACGGGCTGTACGACACGTATCCCGACAGGCTGCGGCCGATCCTGCCCTGCTTCCGATCGGCCTTCGACGCGCTGACCGCATGGGTGGAGCAGGGCACCACGCCACCCGCGGACCACACGATCGACAGGCCCGCGAACGGCGACGTGGTCAACTCCTGCGCCCTTACCGAAACGGCCGAGACCACCGATACCTCCGGAGTGTCCTCGACATTCGAGACGTCCGAGGCATCCGCAACGCGACGTTAGCGCCTCAACGGCCGATCTCCTTGCGCGTGCCGCGGCGCAGCCTGCGCCGCTGCCCCGGGTCCAGGGTGAGGTAGGCGGCGGTCGGGACTCCCAGCACTATGAGCAGGGCGGCCCACCAGGGCAGCCAGATCAGCAGGATGAGCCCGACCGCCACGCCCCCCGCTGCGACTTTGGCGTTCTTCGACATGATGTCGCCTCCTTCGCGGCCACTGCCGCTCTCTGTCCTGAAAACGGGCCCACGCTCCCGACGGTTCCGTACCGTGACCCTGAGACGTCCCTGAGGCCGGACCCTTACTCACCCCTGAGAACCCGTCGGCGACCTCGTACCTCCTCATCTGAATAGTGACCCACGCCATAGCCCGGCCGCACTCCCCAGCCTCGGGAATCATGTACAGTCGGCGACCGCGTCCCGGCTAGTCAAGTTTGAGGAATACACCATCGCTGCACAGACCACTCTCCCGGCCACACCCCCCGACATTGCCGAACTCGCCCACTGCTGTGCTGTTTTCGTGCCCGGGGAACCCGCCCGGACCGGCAGAGTCGCGTTCTGGCGGCCCGACGGCGAGGCCCCTGTGGCCGTCTCGTCGGGGACCACGGAAGATCTGACGGTCGCGCTGCCCGACGGTGACGGCGTGGGGCCGGTCGGCGTGCCCGCTGTGCTGCTGCCGGTGCGGACGGCGCTGCCGCTTCTCACGCGCGCGCGTGACTGCGACGAGGGCCACCGGGCGACCGCGTTCTGGGGCACGGTCGCCGTCGAGGCACTGCACCTCGTGGCACGCGGCCTGCTGCTGCCGGGCCTGTCCGCGGCCGACCATGACGCCTGGCGCACGGGCCCGCTGGGCCCGGAGGAGACCGAACGGATCCGCCACCTCGCCGCCGCCATGCCGCCCGAGGCGCACGCGGTCCCCCTCGACGACGCCGGAACCCTGCGGCTGCCCGACCCGGAGCGGCTGGTGCGGGCCTTCCTGGACGCGATCGCCGACACGCTGCCCCGCTCCCCCGCCGCCGAACTCGTGACGGCCGAGCCCGCCTACGCCTCGCGGAAGCCGCGGCGGATGCCCGAACTGCGCGAGTGGGCGGCCGATGTCGCCGCGGGGCACGACGCGGGAGTACGGCTGTCACTGCGGGTCGAGGTGCGGGGCCTGTCGGCCACGGCGTCCCAGGAGGCTCGGCCCGCGTTCCGGGCCGTGCTCCAGGTGCACGGCGTGAGCGACCCCGCGCTCGTCGCGGACACCGCCGACGTGTGGGCCGGCACCGCGGGCGACGCGTTCGGCACACGCGCGCGGATGGACGCCCTGCTCGCGCTCCGCCGTGCGGCACGGGCCTGGCCCGCACTCACGCCGCTGCTGTCGGCCGCCGTGCCGGACGCCGTCGAGCTCGCCGACGAAGATGTCACCGAGCTCCTCGGTGCGGGCTCGCGGGCGCTCGCCGGCGCGGGAGTCGACGTGCACTGGCCTCGAGAGCTGGCCCGTGACCTGACCACCCGCGCGGAGGTCGGTCCGCCCGACGACGAGCCGTCGCCGCGCACGGCCTCGTCGGACACCGGCCCGTCCTTCCTGTCCGCAGACGCGCTGCTCGCCTTCAACTGGTCGTTCGCCCTGGGCGAGCAGCGGCTCACGCGCGAGGAGCTGGATCTGCTCGCCGAGGCCAACCGCCCCGTGGTGCGCCTTCGCGACCAGTGGGTTCTCGTGGACCCCGAGGAGGCCCACCGCGTCCGCGCCCGGCAGGACCACAAGGTCACGCCCGTCGACGCGCTCGCCGCGGCCCTGACGGGCTCGACGGAGGTAGACGGGCGCCGCTTCGAGGTACACCCCACGGGATGGCTCGCGACCCTGCGGGAACGGCTCGCCGACCCCGAGGCGCAGGATGCCGTCGCGCAGCCCGCCGCCCTCGACGCCACGCTGCGCGACTACCAGCGGCGGGGGCTCAACTGGCTGGTCCGCATGACGTCGTTGGGCCTGGGCTGCTGTCTCGCCGACGACATGGGGCTCGGCAAGACCATCACGCTGATCGCCCTGCATCTGCACAGGCAGAGCGACGAGTCCGCCGCCGGACCCACCCTGGTGGTCTGCCCGACCTCCCTCATGGGCAACTGGCAGCGGGAGATCGAGCGGTTCGCACCCGGCACCCCCGTACGTCGCTTCCACGGCGCCCGGCGCGACCTGGAGGGTCTCGCCGACGGCGAGTTCGTGCTCACCACCTACGGCACCATGCGCCTGGACACCGACCGGCTCTCCGCCGTGCCGTGGGGCATGGTCGTGGCGGACGAGGCCCAGCACGTGAAGAACCCGTACTCGGAAACCGCGCGGCGACTGCGTTCCATCGGCGCACGCGCGCGTGTGGCGCTCACCGGCACCCCGGTGGAGAACAACCTCTCCGAACTGTGGGCGATCCTCGACTGGGCCACGCCGGGGCTGCTGGGCCGGCTCGGTACCTTCCGCAGGCACTACGCACAGGCCGTCGAGGGCGGCCAGGACCCGGCGGCGGCGGAGCGGCTGGCGCGGCTCGTACGGCCGTTCCTGCTGCGCCGCCGTAAGTCGGACCCCGGGATCGCGCCGGAGCTGCCGCCGAAGACCGAGACCGACCATCCGGTGTCCCTGACCACGGAGCAGACCGGGCTGTACGAAGCGGTGGTGCGCGAGGCGCTCACGGAGATCGCCGAGGCCGGCAACATGGCGCGACGCGGCATGATCGTGAAACTGCTGACGAACCTCAAACAGATCTGCAACCACCCGGCGCAGTTCCTCAAGGAGGACCGGCCGAGGATCACGGGCCGCTCGGGGAAGCTGGAGCTGCTGGACGAGCTGCTCGACACCATCCTCGCCGAGGAGGCGAGTGTGCTGGTCTTCACGCAGTACGTGCAGATGGCACGCCTCCTCGAACAGCACCTGGCCGCCCGCGGCGTCGCCTCGCTGTTCCTGCACGGCGGCACGTCCGTCACAGCGCGGGAGGCCATGGTGCGGCGGTTCCAGGACGGTGAGGTCCCGGTCTTCCTGCTGTCGTTGAAGGCGGCGGGCACCGGACTGAACCTCACGCGCGCGGAGCACGTCGTGCACTACGACCGCTGGTGGAACCCGGCCGTCGAGGCGCAGGCCACCGACCGCGCCTACCGCATCGGTCAGACGCGCCCCGTGCAGGTGCACCGGCTGATCGCCGAGGGGACCATCGAGGACCGCATCGCCGCCCTGCTGAACCGCAAACGGGAACTGGCCGACGCGGTGCTGGGAACGGGCGAGGCGGCGCTCACGGAGCTGACGGACGCGGAACTGGCCGACCTGGTCGAGCTGCGAGGGGGTACGCGATGACCCGGTACGACGACGACACGGAACGGACGTTCGACGCGCTGCCGCCCGCGCACGGCCGGGGCTTCGCCCAGACCTGGTGGGGCCTGGCCTGGCTGAAGGCGCTGGAGGACGCGGCACTGGACACGGCGCAGGTGAAGACGGGCCGTCGGCTCGCGCGCGCGGGAGCGGTCGGCGCGGTGTCGGTACGTCCGGGGCGCATCACCGCGGTCGTCCAGGACAGAGACCGCACGGCGCACCGGGCCGACGTCCTGCTGGAGAAGCTGTCCGACGCGCAGTGGGACCTTTTCGTCGACATGGCGATCGAGCGGTCCGGGCATGTCGCGGCGCTGCTGGACCGCGACATGCCGCCGCACCTCGTGGAGGACGCCGCGACCGCAGGCATCGATCTGCTGCCGGGCCTGGGCGACTTGGAACCGGAGTGCGACTGCGGTGCCTGGGACCACTGCGGGCACACTGCCGCGCTCTGCTACCAGGTTGCCAGGCTGCTGGACCAGGACCCCTTCGTCCTGCTGCTCATGCGGGGACGGGCGGAGGGCGCCGTACTCGACGCCCTCCAGACGCGCGGCGACGCACCCGCGGAGGTTGCCGCCTCCCGTCCGGAGGGTGTGGACGCCGCCGAGGCGTACGCGGCGGGGGACGTGCTGCCTCCGCTGCCCGCCCTGCCCGACCTCCGGGAGGGGCCGGGCGTACCGCCGTCGCTGGACACCGAGAGCGCGCCACCCCCGGGCGTCGACCCGGCCGCCCTGGCTTTTCTGGCCTCCCGGGCCGCGGCGGAGGCACACCGCCTGCTCGCCGAGGCGCTGCGGAGCGGACACGGTCGGCAGGCGGTGGGCGCGGAACCCGCCGCCTCGCAGGACGCCGTGCGCCTGGCCGCCGGCAATCCCGGAGCGGACGTGCTGGAGCGTCTCGGCGACGGCTCGGGGCGTACTCGGGAGGCGCTGGCCGTCGCCGTACGTGCGTGGCGGCTCGGGGGCGGAGCCGCCCTGTCGGTGCTCGAGGAGGAGTGGACGGTGGAGGGCGACACGCTCACACGCGCGCGTGCGGCGCTGGAATCGGCTTGGGACGAGGACGAACGGCCGTCACTGCGCGCGCGGGCCAACCGGTGGACCGTCGTCGGCGCGCCGCACCAACTCCGTCTGGACCGCGACGGCCGTTGGTGGCCGTACCGCAAGGAGCGCGGCCGGTGGGTCCCCGTGGGCGGCGCTGCCCAGGACCCGGCGACGGCTCTGGCCACGGCGGTACTCGCGGCCGGGGACGAGCCCTGACGTCTGTCCCGACATGGGTGTGGCACTGACGACGCCTAGGCCGGGGCCGGGCGAGGAGCGGACCAATACCTGGGAGGAGCACCGGAGCCGGGCCGCTCCGGTGCCGTCCCGGTTCGGCATCGCGCCTCATCGCTCGCATCGCCTCGGCGTCGGCATCCGCACCCGCACCCGCACCCGCAACAGGTGCCGGGACGCGTCGAGGAGCGGTACCTGCGGCCCGCGCGGATGCCAAGCCGCCCGACATCAGTGACTTGCGTGGCGGGGCGAGGGCACGGCGAGCGCACGACGGGCCCACGGCGAGGTCAGAGTGGCGCCCGCGCGGCTTCCGTGAACGACCCGAGGTGGCTGCCGCCCGGTACGAGCGCGGCTTCGGGACGACGGACGGCGCGGACGTCTTCGCCGCAGCGGCCCGCCCGCCCTGCGGCGAGACCCCACGGTGACGTTCGTCCGGCTGCCGCACGGGACCTGACAGCCCGACGGGCTCCGGCCCCGTCCCTTGACCCGAAAGGGGCGGAGCCCCCCCTCCGAGGTGGGACGCCCCACAGGGGCCCAAGGAGGGGGCCCCTGCAAGCCTGTTTAGGTGTTTTCAAGACACCACCGGAAGGGGGGAC
>NZ_JBHJRX010000006.1:124594-202276 GCF_042268605.1 Streptomyces sp. NPDC056296
GAGGTGGACCGCTCAGCGGGCGCCGAGGAGGTGGTCCATGGCGAGCTGGTCGAGGTGCTCGAAGGCCATACCGCGAGCGGCGGCCGCGTCCACGTCGAAGGTGTCGTAGGCGGCCGGGTCGGCCAGCAGGGCCGCGAGACCGTCCTCGGCGGTCGGCAGGGCCAGTTCGTCCAGCCGGGCCGCGGCCAGGGCCTCCTGCACCTGCGGGTCGGCACGGAAGGCGGCCGCCCGGTCCTTGAGGATCAGGTAGTTGCGCATGCAGCCGGCCGCCGACGCCCACACGCCGTCGAGGTCCTCGGTCCGCGGCGGCTTGAAGTCGAAGTGCCGCGGACCGGCGTACCCGGCCCTCTCCAGCAGGTCCACGAGCCAGAACGCGGCCCGCAGGTCGCCCGCCCCGAAGCGCAGGTCCTGGTCGTACTTGATCCCCGACTGGCCGTTGAGGTCGATGTGGAACAGCTTGCCGGCCCACAACGCCTGCGCGATCCCGTGCGGGAAGTTCAGCCCCGCCATCTGCTCGTGGCCGACCTCCGGGTTCACGCCGTACAGCTCCGGCCGCTCCAGCCGCTCGATGAACGCCAGCGCGTGCCCCACCGTCGGCAGCAGGATGTCACCGCGCGGCTCGTTCGGCTTGGGCTCGATCGCGAACTTGAGGTCGTAGCCCTGCTCGGTGACGTACTCGCCCAGCAGGTCGAAGGCCTCCTTCATCCGGTCCAGGGCGTCCCGCACGTCCTTGGCCGCACCGGACTCCGCACCCTCCCGGCCACCCCAGGCGACATACACACTCGCGCCCAGCTCCACCGCGAGATCGATGTTGCGGATGGTCTTGCGCAGCGCGTACCGGCGCACGTCCCGGTCGTTCGCGGTGAACGCGCCGTCCTTGAACACCGGATGCGTGAACAGGTTGGTCGTCGCCATCGGCACCTTCATGCCCGTCGCGTCCAACGCCTGCCGGAACCGCTTGACATGTGCCTCGCGCTCGGTGTCGCTCGACCCGAACGGGATCAGGTCGTCGTCGTGGAACGTGACCCCGTACGCACCCAGCTCGGCCAGACGCCGCACCGACTCCGTCGGGTCCAGCGCGCGCCGGGTGGCATCACCGAAGGGATCCCGGCCCTGCCAGCCGACCGTCCACAAACCGAACGTGAACCTGTCCTCGGGAGTGGGCTGGTAGTTCATTCCGTGGCTCCTCGCTCGCTGCCGATCACTTGCTGCCGACTATTTCGTCATGGCGCTTTACAAATTAGTATGCACACACGGTCCTGGGAAGGCACAAGGTGTCCCCGAAGGAGTGACATCCGGGTCCCGAGGGTCAGAAGAACCGCGAAACCCCTGCTCAGCGCAGGTCCATCCAGACAGTTCAGTCAGATCCCGCAGAGCCGCGGAAGAGGGAGAAACCCGATGTCAGCAGCCGAGGGTCCGCTCGTCGTCGGCGTGGACACGTCCACCCAGTCCACCAAGGCGCTGGTCGTCGACGCGGCCACCGGCCAGGTCGTCGCGAGCGGTCAGGCACCCCACACCGTGTCCTCCGGGGCCGGCCGCGAGAGCGATCCGCGCCAGTGGTGGGACGCGCTCCGCGACGCCCTGCACCAGTGCGGTGACGCCGCGCGGGAGGCCGCCGCGGTATCCATCGGCGGGCAGCAGCACGGACTCGTCACGCTGGACGCCCAGGGCGACCCGGTGCGTCCCGCCCTGCTGTGGAACGACGTGCGCTCGGCCCCGCAGGCCCGCCGTCTGATCGAGGAGCTGGGCGGCCCCAAGGCCTGGGCGGAGCGCACGGGCAGCGTGCCCAGTGCCTCGTTCACCGTCACCAAGTGGGCCTGGCTGACCGAGCAGGAGCCGGAGGCGGCCCGCGCGGCGAAGGCCGTACGCCTCCCGCACGACTACCTCACCGAACGGCTCACCGGCGAGGGGACCACCGACCGCGGCGACGCGTCCGGCACCGGCTGGTGGGTGTCCGGCACGGAGGCCTACGACGACGAGATCCTCGCGCGCGTGGGGCTCGACCCGGCGCTGCTGCCCCGAGTGGTCCGGCCCGGCGAGGTGGCCGGCACCGTGCGCGACGGCCACGGCCTGCCGTTCTCCAAGGGCACCCTGGTCGCCGCCGGCACCGGCGACAACGCGGCCGCCGCGCTGGGCCTCGGGCTGCGTCCCGGCGTGCCGGTGATGAGCCTCGGCACGTCCGGCACCGCGTACGCCGTGTCGCGCCGACGGCCCGCCGACCCGACCGGCACGGTGGCGGGCTTCGCCGACGCGCGCGGCGACTGGCTGCCGCTGGCCTGCACCCTCAACTGCACACTCGCCGTCGACCGGGTCGCGGCCCTGCTGGGCCTGGACCGGGAAGCCGTCGAACCCGGCACCGACGTCACCCTTCTGCCCTACCTGGACGGCGAGCGCACACCGAACCTACCGCACTCCTCCGGCCTCCTGTACGGGCTGCGTCACGACACGACCGCCGGTCAGCTGCTCCAGGCCGCGTACGACGGCGCCGTGCACTCGCTGCTCGGCGCGCTCGACCTGGTCCTCGAAACCGACGCGGACCCGTCCGCGCCGCTGCTGCTGATCGGCGGCGGTGCGCGCGGGACTGCCTGGCAGCAGACGGTACGACGGTTGTCCGGGCGCCCTGTCCAGATCCCCGAGGCCAAGGAACTGGTCGCACTCGGCGCCGCGGCGCAGGCCGTCGGCCTGCTGACCGGCGAGGACGCGGCAGCGGTCGCCCGGCGCTGGAACACGGCCGCCGGACCGGTGCTCGACGCCGTGGAACGGGACGAGGCGACGCTGACCCGGATCACCGGGGTACTCTCCGACGCGACACCGCTGCTGGAACGGAACGCGGACTCGCGCTGAGGACGCGTTCACGCGGCGACGCCACCGACGGGCAACCGTCACGG
Source organism: Streptomyces sp. NPDC056296 (assembly GCF_042268605.1). Lineage (NCBI taxonomy): Bacteria > Bacillati > Actinomycetota > Actinomycetes > Kitasatosporales > Streptomycetaceae > Streptomyces > Streptomyces sp. NPDC056296. The sequence goes on from NZ_JBHJRX010000006.1 coordinate 127,483, forward strand.
ACCGATCCTGCGGTACGCCGCCGGCGCGGGGGCGTCGCCGGGTGCGCGTCGGCGCGGACCTCGACCGAATCGCACCGTCGGAGGGCCTGTCCATGGAACGCGACGACGCTCGCCTAAGGAGGAGGACGTGCTAGTGGTGCCGCGGACACTCCGGGCCCCGAGGGTCGTCCCCCATGGGTACCCCCGGCCCCGCCTCCGGGGTGCCTTCGGACACCGCCCGCCGGGCACGCGTCGCCAGGCACGTGAGCGCCGACCGGATCGCCCGAAGACCGACCGAAGACCGACCAAGGACTGACGGAGGCATGACCGCACCGCCGCACGAAACACACCCGGCCCGCCCCGGGCGCGCGCTGCCGGACACCCAGCAGGGGATGCGCCGCCGCAACCTCGCCCGGGTGATGCACACCGTCAGCGCCGAGGGTCCGCTGTCCCGGGCCGCCGTCGCCTCCCGGATCGGGCTGACCCGTGCGGCGGTGTCGACCCTCGTGGACGAGCTCATCCGCTCGGGCCTGCTGGAGGAGCTGGGCCCCGAGCGTCCCGGTCGGGTGGGGCGGCCCGGGTCGGCGCTCGCCGTCAGCGCTCACGGCCCGGCCGGCATCGGAGCGGAGGTCGGCGTCGACCACCTCGCGGTCTGCGCGGTCGACCTGCGCGGCCGGGTGCGGTCGCGTGTCGTGCGGTACGGGAGCAACAGGGGCCGATCGCCGGAGCCGGTGCTGGAGCAGCTCGCCGGCCTGGTGCGGCAGGTCGTAGCGGAGGTGGAGGCCGAGGGGCTGTGGCCGGCCGGGCTCGCGGTGGCCGTGCCGGGGCTCGTGGCGCGGGACGCCCGGACCGTCGTACGTGCTCCGAACCTGGACTGGCACGACGCGGACCTCGGCGCGCTGCTGCCCGGGGAGCTGCCGCTGACCGTGGCCAACGAGGCGAACTTCGGCGCGCTCGCCGAACTCTGGCTGGGTGACGGCACTCCGCGGGACTTCCTGCACGTCTCGGCCGAGATCGGAATCGGCGCGGCCGTGGTCGTGGACGGGCGGCTGCTGCGCGGTACCCGCGGATTCGCCGGCGAGCTGGGTCATGTGCCGGTCCGTCCCGACGGGCCGGAGTGCGCCTGCGGCGGGCGAGGCTGCCTGGAGCAGTATGCCGGCGAGAAGGCGGTACTCCGCGCGGCCGGTGTGGAGCCGGGCGAGGATCGCGTCGGACTGCTCGCGGGGCGTGCCGCGGAGGGCGACGAGGCTGTACGGCGTGCCCTGCACGAGGCGGGTACGGCGCTCGGCATCGCGCTGACCGGAGCGGTCAACCTGCTCGACCCCGAGAGTGTGGTGCTGGGCGGTGCGCTGGCCGGACTCGCACCCTGGCTGCTGCCGTCGTTGCGGGACGAACTGGCCCGGCGCACGGCAGGTCCGGTCTGCCCGGTCTCCGTGTCGGAGCTGGGACCGCAGGGCCCCCTTCTCGGCGCCGCACACTCGGTGACGCGGGCCGTCCTGGACGACCCGACGGTAGTGGCGGAACGGGCCTGAACCCGATCCGGTGACGGACGCGGCGCGGACAGCGGTGGCATCCGCGGCGGCGGCGACAGCGACGACGACAGCGACCATGGCCGTGGCCGTGGCTACGGCAGCACCGACCCGAGCCGGGCGGCTTCCGTTGCCCCTGCTCCACTCCCCCATCACTCGTTCGAGTGAGCGCGGTGTCCACAAGGCGGGGGCTGTCCACGGAACGGCGCGGCGCCCTTCTGCGCAACCCCCGCTGCCCGTACGGTGATTCGCGCGGACGCACCTCGCACAGCTGAGCACCCCCCACAGGGGCCCGAGGGCCCCACCGACGAAAGGGCAGTCCCATGGAACCCATGGAAAGGGAAAGGACAGCACCGGTTCCGACCAGGCGGCGGCTCCTGAAGGGCGCCGCGCTCGCCACCGTCCCGTATGCGCTGCTTTCCGGCACGCGGGCCGCCGCACGGCCCCGGGCCGTCGATTACCCCTCCGCCGAATGGCAGCCGGCGAGCACGTCCAACTACACCCGGTCGAGCCGCCCCACGGCCTATCCCGTCGACTATGTGGTCGTGCACGTCACGCAGGAGACGTACGCCGACACCCTCTCCATCTTCCGCAACCCCGAGAAGCAGGTGTCCGCGCACTACGTCGTCCGGTCCTCCGACGGGCACGTGGCGCAGTGCGTCCGCGAGGCGGACGTCGCCTGGCACGCGGGGAACTGGGACTACAACACCCGCAGCATCGGCATCGAACACGAGGGCTGGGTGGACCGGCCCGAGTACTTCACCAACGCCATGTACGAGCAGTCCGCCCGGCTCACCGCGGCGATCTGCACCACGTACGGCATCCCCAAGGACCGCAAGCACATCATCGCGCACCACGAGGTACCGGGCAGCGATCACACGGACCCTGGGCCCCTGTGGGACTGGACCCGCTACATCAGACTGGTCAACTTCGCCTGACTCGCGGTGGACCGGCCGCGTCCCGGTGATCCGGCTGGTCTCCGCTGGTCTCCGCTGGTCTCCGGCTGGTCGAAGTGGTTGTCCGCACGTGTTCGCGGCGTGACGATGTCCCCAAGCGCATCGCCGTCAGCAGCACCGTCCGGGGAGGCCGAGTTGACTGATGCATGGCTGGCTCTGGAACCGGGGGCCGACCCCGTCGAGCGTGCCCGGACGCTGCGGCGCGCGCACGAGACGTTCACCGAGGGCGGGACGGTGCCGCGGCCCGTGCGTGAAGTGGTGGCGGAGTCGTGGCGGCGGTCGGTCCGGGCGGGTGTCGGCCCCGACGGCACGGCGAATGTGGAGCTGATGGACGGTGACCTCGGCGCCTACCGGGCCGAGCATCCGCTGGCGCGGGTGATGCCGCTGGTCCGGGAACTCCTGGGCACCTTCGCCGCCGACGGCGAGCATCTGCTCGCGGTGTGCGACGCGCACGGCAGGCTGCTGTGGGTCGAGGGACATCCGGCCACCCGTCGCCGGGCGGGACGGATGAACTTCGTGCCGGGTGCCAGGTGGGCGGAGTCCGCGGTCGGGACGAACGCGCCGGGCACGGCGGTGGCCGTCGGACGGCCGGTCCAGGTCTTCGCCGCCGAGCACTTCATACGGCGGGTCCAGCCGTGGACCTGTGCGGCGGCTCCGGTGCACGACCCCCGCACCGGGCGCGTACTCGGCGCCGTGGACATCACCGGTGGGGACGGGCTGGCGCATCCGCACAGTCTGGGCTTCGTCCAGGCGGTCGCGCGTGCCGCCGAGTCGCAGCTGGCGCTGCTCGCCCCGGAGCGGCCGCCGGCCGATTCGGCCGAGCTGACCGCGTTGGGCCGCGACGAGGCGCTGCTGAGCGCGGACGGCCGCAGAGTCCGGCTGAGCCGGCGGCACAGCGAGATCGTCGTACTGCTGGCCCACCACCCGGAAGGCCTGACCGGCGACGAGCTGCTGTGCGCGCTGTACGAGGACGAGACGGTGCCGCCGGTGACCCTGCGTGCCGAACTGGCCCGGCTGCGCGGACTCCTGGGACCCGGCCGGCTCGCGTCCCGTCCGTACCGGCTCGCCGTGCCCGTCGAGTCCGACGCCACCGTTGTCGAGCGTCGTCTGCGGGCCGGAGCGATCACGGCGGCCGCGGCGGCGTACGCCGGTCCCCTGCTGCCCGGCTCCCAGGCTCCGGCGGTGGTACGGCTCAGGCGCCGGATCGCCGACGGTGTGCGCGCCGCACTGATCTCCGGTCGCGATCCCGACCTGCTGGCCGACTGGGCGCACGCGCCGTGGGGCGAGGACGATGTGGACGTGTGGCGCGCACTGGTCGCGGTCCGGCCCACGGCGGCGGCCCGGTCCCGGCTCGCCGCGCTGGAGTCCGAACTGGCGGCGCCGAACGCGTGGTGACCGCCCGCACGTGAGTGGCGGCACAGGACCGGGCTCCGGCCGCCCGCACGCGCAACGTCCCTGCAACGTCCCGCTCCCTAGCCTCGCGCGCAGAGCTGTCCAACGGCGGGCAGCGCTCGATGAGGAGGCAGACAGGATGGCCCGTTACGCGGCGCCCGGCACCGAGGGCGCGATCGTCTCCTATCAGTCGCGCTACGACCACTTCATCGGCGGCGAGTACGTGCCGCCGATGCGCGGGCAGTACTTCGAGAATCCGTCACCGGTGAACGGTCAGCCCTTCACGGAGGTCGCGCGCGGTACGGCGGAGGACGTGGAGCGGGCGCTCGACGCCGCGCACGAGGCCGCCCCGGGCTGGGGCCGCACCTCGGTGACCGAGCGTTCCGACATCCTGCTGAAGATCGCCGATCGCATGGAGGCGAACCTGGAGCGGCTGGCGGTCGCCGAGAGCTGGGAGAACGGCAAGCCGGTGCGCGAGACGCTGGCGGCCGACATCCCGCTCGCCATCGACCACTTCCGCTACTTCGCGAGCGCGATCCGCGCCCAGGAGGGTTCGCTGGGCGAGGTCGACGACGACACCGTGGCGTACCACTTCCACGAGCCGCTGGGTGTCGTCGCACAGATCATCCCGTGGAACTTCCCGATCCTGATGGCGACCTGGAAGCTCGCCCCGGCACTCGCCGCCGGCAACGCCGTGGTCCTGAAGCCCGCCGAGCAGACCCCGGCGTCGATCCACTACTGGCTGAGCCTGGTCGCGGACCTGCTGCCGCCCGGTGTCCTGAACGTCGTCAACGGCTTCGGCGCGGAGGCGGGCAAACCGCTCGCGTCCAGCCCGCGGGTGGCGAAGGTGGCGTTCACCGGGGAGACCACCACGGGACGGCTGATCATGCAGTACGCCTCGGAGAACATCAAGCCGGTCACGCTGGAGCTGGGCGGCAAGTCACCGAACATCTTCTTCGACGACGTCTGGTCCCAGGACGACGACTTCCGTGACAAGGCGCTCGAAGGCTTCACGATGTTCGCGCTCAACCAGGGCGAGGTGTGCACCTGCCCGTCCCGGGCGCTGGTCCAGCGCGGCACCTACGCCGAGTTCATGGAGGCCGCCGTCGCCCGCACCGAACTGATCAAGTCCGGCCACCCCCTGGACACCGACACGATGATCGGCGCGCAGGCGTCCAACGACCAGCTGGAGAAGATCCTCTCCTACCTGGACATCGGCCGGCAGGAGGGCGCCAAGGTGCTCACCCGTGGCGAACGCATCGAGCACGACGGCGAGTTGAAGGGCGGCTACTACGTCCAGCCGACCATCTTCGAGGGCCACAACCGTATGCGGATCTTCCAGGAGGAGATCTTCGGCCCGGTCGTGTCGGTCACGCCCTTCAACGACTTCGACGACGCGATCAAGACCGCCAACGACACCCTGTACGGCCTCGGCGCCGGGGTGTGGACCCGCGACATGAACACCGCCTACCGCGCGGGCCGCGCGATCCAGGCGGGACGTGTCTGGACGAACTGCTACCACGCGTACCCGGCGCACGCCGCCTTCGGCGGCTACAAGCAGTCGGGGATAGGCCGGGAGAACCACAAGATGATGCTGGAGCACTACCAGCAGACGAAGAACCTGCTGGTGTCTTACTCGCCGAAGAAGCTGGGCTTCTTCTAGACGCATGAAGGGCGCCTGGCCGCTGGACGTGTGAAGGGCGCCTGACCGCGCTCTCCCGGGTCAGGCGCCCTTCACTCAGGTCGCGGACGGCCGCCTCTGTCAGGCTGCCGCCTGGCGGACGACCACGACTCCGCGTGGCGGCAGGACGATGGACTCGTCGGTCTTCGTGCCGACGAGTCCGACCAGTACGTCCCCGGTGAAGCCGGGCAGCGTCACCGGTGTGTCGCTCCGGTTGACCAGGAAGACGTAGCGGTTGTCCGCGTCACGCCGGACGACCTGTTCCACCTGGCCCCGGGCGTCCTCGGGAAGCTCGCTGGTGACGCCGGCCGGGGCGAGCAGGTCGGGAAGCAGCCCGAGGAGGCCCGGGACACCGAGGCGGGTCGAGACATACGTGGCGGAACCCTGACTCGTCGTCCGGCGGGTCACCGCGGGAAGTGCCGCGTACGGGCCGGTGCGGTAGCCGGCGAGGACCTCGACGTCGTGTCCGGTGACCGTGATCCGGTCGGTCCACATGCTGCCGGTCGTGCCGTTGTCGAGCTCCACCGTGGCGCCGTCGGGCAGTGGCCCGAACTCCTCGATCCGCAGGCCGAGGAGTTCGCGCAGGGCGCCGGGATAGCCACCGAGCCAGATGTGGTCGTTCTCGTCGACGATGCCGGAGAAGTAGGTCGTGATGAGGTGGCCGCCGCCCTCGACGTACCGGGTGAGCTCCTTGGCGAGTTCCTGGGGCATCACGTGCAGGACGGGTGCGATCACGACGTCGTAGGAGGGCAGGTCGCTGTGGTGCACGGGTACGACGTCAGCGCGGACGCCGAGTCGCAGCAGCGCGGAGTACCAGTCGAGGGCCTCTCGGTGGTAGTCGAGGTGTGAGGTGGGGTGGGAATCCTGCTCGCTCGCCCACCGCGAGTCCCAGTCGAACAGCATGGCGACGCGTGCCGGTTCGCGCTCGGTCCCGGCAAGCGGCCGCAGCGTCCGCAGGGTCCGGCCCAGGTCCACGACGGAGCGGAAGAGATCGCTGTCGGCGCCGACGTGCGGGACCATGGCCGAGTGGTACTTCTCGGCGCCGGCGGCGGACTGGCGCCACTGGAAGAAGCAGACGGCGTCGGCGCCGTGCGCGACGTGCAGCAGCGAGTCCCTCGCCAGCTCTCCCGGCAGCTTGGGCGTGTTGACCGGCTGCCAGTTCACGGCGCTCGTGGAGTGCTCCATCAGGAACCACGGCTGGTGGCTCGCGATACCGCTGGTCAGGTTGGCGGAGAAGGACAGCTCGTCGCGGTCCTGGGGCCCGGGGATGACGTAATGGTCGTTCGAGACGAAGTCGACCGCGCCCGCGTCCGTCCAGTCCGCGTAGTCCATGCCCTTGATGCCTCTCATCACCATGAAGTTCGTGGTGACGGGTACGTCGGGAGTCAGTTCCCGCAGTACGTCGCGCTCGGCCAGCAGATGCTCCTTGAGCGCGTCGGAGGAGAAGCGCTTGAAGTCGAGTTGCTGCGTGGGGTTGGGGTGCGAGGCCGCGAGGCGCGGCGGCAGGATCTGGTCCCAGTCGCTGTAACGCTGGGACCAGAAGGCGGTGCCCCAGGCGTGATTGAGCGATTCGAGCGTGGTGTACCGGTCGCGCAGCCAGTCCCGGAAGGCGCGGGCGGCGTCGTCGGAGTAGTCGTAGACGTTGTGGCACCCGAGTTCGTTGTTGACGTGCCAGGCGACGAGGGCGGGGTGACCGGCATAGCGCGACGCCAGTTTCCTCACGAGCCGGAGTGCGTGCGTGCGGAAGACCGGTGAGGTGGGGCGCCAGTGCTGGCGTGCGCCGGGCCACAGGGTCTCACCGGTGGCGGTGACGGGCAGGATCTCGGGGTGCGCGGTGGTGAGCCACGGCGGCGGGGAGGCGGTGGCGGTGGCCAGGTCGACGCCGATGCCCGCCGTGTGCAGCAGGTCCATCGCCTCGTCGAGCCAGGTGAAGTCCCAGGTGTCGGCCGTGGGCTGGATCCTGGCCCAGGAGAAGATCGCCAGAGAGACGATGTTCACGCCGGCCTCCTGCATCAGCCGGACGTCCTCCGTCCACACCTCCCGCGGCCACTGCTCTGGGTTGTAGTCGGCGCCGTAGCCGAGCCGTCGGGTGCCGTCGCTGCCCTTGGGATGGGGGAAACGGGAGGTGAGGGGGGAGGTCATGGAGGTCCTTTCACGGGCCTGTCGGTTCGGTGGAGGCTGCCGGGGCTCCCCGCGCTACTCGTCGATGGTGAAGCCCTGATCGCTGCCGTACTCGAGGGAGGCTTTCTGCCAGTCCGCCAGCCCCTGGGACAGCTTCGTGCCGGAGACGTAGGCCTTGCCGACGGTGTCGTTGAAGATCGAGTTGGCGTACACCTGGTACGGCAGGTACTTCCAGTCCGTGGGTACGCTCTTGGCGGACTCGGCGAAGACCTTGTTGGCCTTCTGGCCACCGAAGTAGGGGAACTCGGTGTTCTGGAACGCCTCGGAGTTCAGATCCTTGGTGGTCGCCGGGAAGGCGCCGTTCTTGATGCGGGTCTGTACGCCCTCACCGGAGTTGGCGTATTCGACGAAGGCGTAGGCGAGTTCCTTGTTCTTGCCGAGTTCGGGCAGCGCGAGCGAGCTGCCGCCGTTCTCGGAGCTGGTGTCGGCTCCCTCGGTCCACTGGGGCAGCGGGGCCACGCGCCAGTCACCTGCGGCGTCCTTGACCCCGGAGGCGAAGTTCGCGGGCATCCACGCGCCGATGGGCAGTGTGGCGATGGTTCCGTCGCCCAGGCCCTTGTACCAGTCGTCGCTCCAGCCCACGACGGGCATGAGGAGCTTCTCGTCGATGAGCTTCTGCCAGGTGTCGGTGTACTTCTTGGCGCCCGCGTCGGTGAAGTCGATGCCGACCTTGGTGCGGTCGACCTTGTAGGGGTGTGATCCCGCCTGCCACAAGAGGCTGGTGGTCAGGCCGGCGTCACCGACGTCGCTCGTGATGTACGCCTTCGGGTCCGCCTTGTGAAGTTCGCGGGCCGCCTCGACGTACTCGTCCCAGGTGGTCGGCACCGCGATCTTGTGCTTGTCGAAGACCTTCTTGTTGTAGAAGAGCGCCATCGGCCCCGAGTCCATCGGCAGGCCGTAGATGCCGTCGCCGGACTGCACTGAGTTCCACGGTCCCGGCGAGTAGGAGTCGGCCAGTTTGTCGGCGCCGTACGCCTTGAGGTCCGTGACGTCCTTGGTCAGGGCGTACTGGCCGAGCGCGTAGTACTCGATCTGTGCGACGTCGGGGACGCCCTTCTTGGCGGAGATGGCGTTCTGCAGGGCCTTGTACTGGTCGTTGTTGGTGCCGGCGTTGACGAGGTTGATGTCGACGTTCGGGTACTTCTTCTCGAAGTCGGCGGCGACCTGCTTCAGCGTGGGCTCCCATGCCCACACGGTGACGCTGCCGCCCTTCTTCAGGGCGGCCTGGATGTCGGCGGCTCCCACCGCCTTCTGGTCGGAGTTGTCGTCGTCGGAGCCGCAGGCGGTCGCTCCGAGCGCCAGGACGCAGAGGAGACCTAGGCCGCGCAGCAAGCGGCGGGAGTGCTTGGGCATAGCGGGACTTCCAGTTCCTTCGGGTTCGGCAGGGACGTGCGGGCCCAGAAGCGGCCCTGCGGCGGCTCTCCTTGTCGCTTGCGGCGGCTACTCCTTGACGCTTCCGGCGGCGAGTCCGGACTGCCAGTACTTCTGCAGCAGGAGGAAGGCCGCGATGAGCGGCGCGATGGTGAGGAGCGAGCCGGTGACGACGAGGTTGAAGACGGCCTCGCCGCCGGCCGTGGCAGCCTGCTTGTTCCAGGCGTCGAGACCGAGCGTCAGGGGATACCAGTCGGGGTCCTTCAGCATGATCAGCGGCAGGAAGTAGTTGTTCCACGTCGCGACCGTGGTGAAGAGCAGCACCGTGACGGTTCCGGGCGCGAGGAGCGGCAGCGCGACCTGGAAGAAGGTGCGCAGCTCGCTCGCGCCGTCGATCCGGGCGGCCTCCATGAGCTCGGTGGGGACTGCCTCGGCGGCGAACACCCACATCAGGTAGAGGCCGAACGGCGAGATCAGGGACGGGAGGATGATGGCCCAAGGGGTGTCGGTCAGACCGATCTTGCTGAACAACAGGAAGGTCGGGACGGCGAGCGCCGTGGTGGGTACGGCGACGGCTCCGATGACGACGGCGAACACCGCGCGTTTGCCGGGGAAGTCGAATTTGGCGAGCGCGTAGCCGCCGAGGACGGCCAGGAGGGTGGCCCCGCCCGCCCCGACGACCACGTACAGGACGGTGTTGAGCACCCAGCGGCCGAAGACGCCGTCCTGATAGGTGAGGGTCTCGGTGATGTTGTCCCAGAGGGCGAAGTCCCCGTCGAACCAGAGACCGAACGACCGGGCGAGGCCCTGTTGCGTCTTGGTGGCGCTGATCACCAGCCACAGCAGCGGTACGAGGCTGTAGAGCAGGACGACGCCGGTGAGCACGGTGAGCAAGATGCTGCGGCGGGGGCGGCCCGGGCTGTGTGGGCGGCGTGCCGCGCGCAGTCGGGGGGCCGCGGTCGGCGTCGCTGCGGCGGCGGGCCGCGGTGCGTCGGTGGTGCTGCTCGTCGTCATCGCGCTCACGCTCCCTTGCGCATGCCGCGCAGCTGGACGACATAGGCGACGATCATGGTGACCACGCCCATGACGATGGCGACCGTCGCGGAGTAGTTGTGCTGCTGGCCCGAGAAGGACAGCGAGTAGGTGTAGTAGTTCGGGGTGTAGTCGGTGGTGATCGCGTTCGGCGCGAGCTTCTGGAGGATGGCGGGCTCGTTGAAGAGCTGGAAGCTGCCGATGATCGAGAAGATCGTGGCGATGACGAGGGCGCCACGGATCGCGGGGAGTTTGATCGCGGTGATGACGCGCCACTGTCCGGCGCCGTCGATCTCGGCGGCCTCGTAGAGCGAGTGCGGGACGACGCGCAGCGCGGAGTAGAAGATCAGCATGTTGTAACCGACGAATTCCCAGGTCACGATGTTGCCGATCGAGGCCAGGATCAAATCGGAGGAGAGCGGGTCGGGCAGCCGCACGCCGAAGGCGTCGTTGATGTCGCCGACCAGGCCGAAGCGCGGGCCGTACATGAAGCCCCACATCAGTGTCGCGACGACGGCCGGCACCGCGTACGGCAGGAAGACGGAGATGCGGAAGAAGTCCTTGCCGAACAGACGGCCGCTGTCGATCGCCAGCGCCACGAGCAGGGCGAGGCCCAGCATGATCGGCACCTGGACCAGCAGGAACAGGCCGACGCGCAACACGCCGTCCCAGAACTGGCCGTCCTGCAGAGCCTGCTCGTAGTTGTCGAGGCCTACGAAGGAGGTCCCGCCGATGAGCTTGGTCCGGAACAGGCTCAGGTAGACCGAATACGCGAGTGGCGCCAGGAAGACCAGCGCGAACACGAGCGCGAACGGGCCGATGAAGCCCCATCCCGTCCAGGATCGGCCCGTCCAGGATCGGCGCGTCCGCCGCACCGGTGGCCTGGCCGGACGGGCCCCTGCGGCCGCCGGCGGTTGCAGCGTCGTCATCTCGTGTCCCTCGTTCGTCCCTGCCGAACCCGAGGTTCACGCAAACGCCGGGTCGCGAAGGGAGATCAGCCGACCTCCCGACCAGGTATTATGTTTACGTAAACATCTGATGGCGGCATGTCTACACTGCGTGCGTAGGGGCGGTCAAGGGCCGCTCGGAAAGCAGGAGAGGAACCGGTGGACGGAACAGGCAAGGACTCCCCGGCGCCAGGCACACCGCTGCCTGCGACCCGAACGCCACGCCGTCGGCGGACCGTCTCGATGGCGGACGTCGCCCAGCTCGCGGGCGTCTCCTCGCAGACGGTCTCCCGCGTCTCCAACGGATTCCCCGGCGTGAACGAACAGACGCGCCAGCAGGTCCTCACGGCCATGAGGGAGCTCGGCTACCGCCCCAACAGTGCGGCGCGCGCTCTCAAGCGCGGAGAATTCCGCACGATCGGCGTGATCACGTTCACGCTTGCGACGACGGGCAACGTGCGCACGCTGGAGGCCATCGCCACATCGGCCGCGCAGGAGGGGTACGCGGTCACGCTCCTGCCGGTCGCGGTACCCACCCAGGACGAGGTACGCGGTGCCTTTTCCCGGCTGGGCGAGCTGGCGGTCGACGCTGTCATCGTCATCATGGAGGTCCACCTCCTCGACGCCGCCCGGCTGTCCCTGCCGCCGCACGTGAAGGTCGTGGTCGCGGACTCGGACGCCGGGGACCGCTTCACGGTGGTCGACACCGACCAGGCGGGCGGCACGCGGAACGCCGTGCGCCATTTGCTCGAACTGGGGCACCGCACGGTCTGGCACCTCGCCGGGCCCGAGGAATCGTTCGCCGCTCAGCGCCGAACGGACGCCTGGCGCACGGAGCTCGAGTCCGCCGGCCGCAAGCCACCGCCCCTCGTACGCGGTGACTGGTCGGCGGAGTCGGGCTACCGCGCGGGACTCCACCTGGCGGAACAGCAGGACTGCACCGCGGTGTTCGCCGCCAACGACCAAATGGCTCTCGGCCTCCTGCGCGCACTCAACGAGCGCGGGCGCAGGGTACCCGAGGACGTATCCGTCGTGGGGTTCGACGATATTCCCGAGGCCGGTTCGTTCCTGCCCCCGCTGACCACGGTGCACCAGGACTTCGCCGAGGTCGGCCGCCGCTGCGTGGAAGGTGTCCTGCACCAAGTGCGGCAGAGCGATCCGGAACACGGCACACGGCTCGTCCCCACCCAGCTCGTCGTGCGGAAGAGCACCGCGCCGCCGCCCCACCGGCGTTGACAACGCTCGTGGTCAATCCACCTGGTCGGCCCCTGGTCAGCCCCTAGTCGGCCCGGACTTCGGTGTTCTGGCCGGCGTGCAACAGCCAGCGCCCGTCGTCCTGTCTGGTCATGACGTACAACGGGGCGCCCTCCGTGTCGCCCTCGGCCGAGTGGTAGACCTGCCTGACCTTGACGGCCGCCACGTCGGGGCGCAGAAACTGGATGTGCGCCGCCTCGTAGGTGACGTCACCGTCCCAGACGGCACCCGGCAGCACGGCACGGGTGAACTCGGCGATCGCGTCGAAGCCCAGCAGGACCTTGCCGTGGGCGGTCGTCCACAGGGCTTCGGAGTGGAAGAGGGCCAGGAACCCCTCGGCGTCCTTGGCACGCTGGGTGCGCTCGACGGTGGCCACGACCTGTTCGATGGCCTTGATGTCTGCGGTGTCGGTGTGTGCGCTGTCGATGTCTGCGGTGTCGGTGTGTGCGGTGTCGGTGTTCATGCCGGCCACTCTGGGACCTCAAGCACGCTTGAGGTCAAGGGCCGAGCGGCAGAGAGGTCCCGGGCCGGGCGGGACGGCCGAGGCGGACCGGTACGCCCGGTGAGTACAGGACGCTGACCGGGGCGTCGGTGAGGTCCGGGATTCCGGCGCTCGCGACCAGGTCCTCGTCGCAGGTGAGGAGCTCGGCGCGGTACAGGGGCCAGCGGGGATGGTGGTTGGGCAGATACGCGGCACCGCCGAAGAACATGTTGTGCATGCCCCAGCGGGCGGTGAGGAAGTGCTCCAGGCCGGTGGGCTCGTGGATGCGTTCACCGGGCCGTACGGCGATACGGCTGTACGCGCCGTACGGGCCGGGCCAGCGGCGGGAACTGGTGTAGGTCACGGTGTCGCCGACCGTGCGGACGGTCATGCGGGACCACAGGTAGGGCAGCCGGAAGCCGACGCGGCCCATCAGCACCGGTATCAGCCGCGAAGCGTCCATCGACCGGAACACCACTCCGCGCCGCCCGTGCGCGTCCACCGAGTACAGCCGCACGTTGGTCTCCGGGAACGAGCCGAAGTACGGCACGCCGGGCAGTCCCAGCCAGCCGACCCGGTGCATGCGGAAGGCGACGAGCCCGACGAACGTGAGCCCGTCATGCGTGTCGGGAACGGTGCCGCGCGGCATCAGCCCCGCCAGGGTGGCGGGCTCGACGGCCCAGTGGATGAAGGCAAGATCGAGCCACTCCTGGGTGAGGAGCGGTACCCGTATCGCCGCGGGGGCGTCGGGCGTGACGGCGGTGGGCTTCTGCACGGCGCAAGAATGGCAGACGGGCGGCTGTGCGCTTCGGTGCGAGGTGGATCACGGGAGGGGGGACGCAGCGCGGTCGGCGTACGGCGGTGGTGTATGGCGGTGTTGCACGTCGTTGGCCTGCGGCGGTGGCGTGCGGCGGTGGCCGAGGACAGGCCGCCGCGGTCGGGGCAAGGGCCCCCGCGGCCGAGGTCGGGATTGACCCTCGACCTGGTCAAGGGCTCAGGGTTGCGGACGTGGAGAGCGAGATGCGCAGCATTGGGGAGATGGCCCGCGACAGCGGGCTGGGCGTGAGCGCCCTGCGGTTCTACGACCGTGCCGGTGTGCTGGTCCCCGCCTGGGTGGATCCGGTGAGCGGCTACCGCTGGTACGCCCCCGATCAGCTCGACGAGGCCCGGCTGCTGGCCCGGCTGCGGAGGGCCGGCATGCCGCTGGCGGACATCCGGCTGGTGCTGGCCGGCTGGTCCAGTGCGGACACGGATCTGGTGCGCGGGCTTCTCCAGGCGCACCTGCGCCGTCTCGAACTGGGGCTGGCCGATGCCCGCAGCGAGTTCTCCACGCTCCGAGCAACACTCGATCACAGGGAGAACCCCATGGCTGCTTCGCCGTCCACCGCCACCGTCCGCCTGTCCGTCCCCGCGTCGGAGTTGGCCGCCGCACTGGACGCGGTCCGTTTCGCGGCCGGCGCCGACCCCGAACTGCCCATGCTCGGCGGGGTCCTGTTCGACGTGGAGGGCGACGCGCTCCACCTCGTGGCCACCGACCGGTACCGGATGGCCGTCGCGCGCGCGAGTGCCGCCTCACCCGGCGGGCCGCGGGCACAGGTCATCGTGCCCGCCCCGCTCGTGGACGCGATGCGTGCCCTGCTGAGCGGCGACGAGCCCGTCGGCTTCGCCGTGGACGGTGACCGGGTGACGCTGGAGGCCGGGGACCGCCAGGCGGCCGGACAGTGCCTCGCCTACGACTTCCCCGACTACCGTCGCCTCGTCCACCTGCCCTCCGGACGGCGTGCCCTCGTCGACGTGCCCGCACTCCGGAAGGCATTGGAGACCGGTCCCGTCCGCGCGGGCGAGGCGCGTGAGGGCGAGGGGCGCGAACAGGGCGGTGCGTCGCACGACCTCAGTGTGCTCCGGGTGGTCGACGACGGCACGGTGACCGTCTGCGAGGACGGTGACGACGACCCGAACAACGTCGCCGTCAACCGCCGGTTCCTGCTGGACGCGCTCGCCGCCGGGGGCCGGGACCGGCTGGTCCTGGAGTTCGGCGCCCCCACGGCCCCCCTCGCGATCCGCCGCCCGGACGACGAGACGACGTTCTCACTGCTGATGCCGGTACGCCTGGACGACTGACGGCGGGGCGCCGTCGCCACCGTCCGTTCGATCTGCGGCGTGAGCGGTGGTTGCGATCCCGACCGGCCGACGCCCCTCTGTGAGCGGCGCTCGGGCGGCAGTGGCGGCGGGGCTTTCCACGCCCCGCCGAATCCCGTCGATCTCGCGCCGCCCCCGCGATCCGCCCGCCGAGCCGAGCAGATCACCGTAGTATCGGACGATCTCGTGGGGGAGGCGGACATGGGCAGGCAGCGTCCCGGTACGCCGACGCTGGAGGAGGTGGCCGCCCGCGCCGGCGTCGGGCGGGGCACCGTCTCGAGGGTCGTCAACAACGCGGTCGGCGTACGGGACTCGACGCGCCGTGCCGTGCAGCAGGCCATCGCCGAACTGGGGTACGTCCCGAATCTCGCGGCACGTTCCCTGGCCGGGCACCGCGCGGACGCCATCGCGCTGGTCATGACGGAGCCGGACTGGCGGCTGTTCGGGGAGCCGTTCTTCTCCGAGATCGTCCATGCGGTCGGCGACGCCCTCACCGACACCCCGGTGCAGTTGCTGCTCACCCTCGTCCGCACGGACACCGAGCGGCAGCGCTTCGTGGAGTACGCGCGCGGCGGCCGGGTCGACGGCGTGCTGCTGATGTCCGTGCACGCCGAGGACCCGCTGCCGGACATGCTCGCCAAGGCGGGGCTGCCCACGGTCATGCTGGGGCGGCGTTCCGGCGACGAGAGCGTCACCTACGTCGACGCCGACAACGCGGGCGGCGCGCGCGGCGCGGTCACGCATCTGCTGGACGGCGGTCGGAGCACGATCGGGGCCATCAGCGGTCCGCTCGACATGTACGTCGCCCAGTGCCGGTTGCGCGGATACCGCGAGGCCCTGGAACTGGCGGGCGTCGAGGTCACGTCCTCGCTGGTCGTCGAGTGCGGCGACTTCACGGAGGAGAGCGGGCTCCGGGCGGCGACCGATCTGATCGCCCGCCACCCGGAACTCGACGCGGTCTTCGCCGCCTCGGACACCATGGCCGCCGGGGCGCTGCACGCGCTGCGCGCGGCGGGCAGGCGGGTGCCGCAGGACGTCGCGGTGATCGGTTTCGACGACTTCCAACCGGCCCGGCCCACGGATCCGCCGCTGACGACGGTCCGGCAGCCCTTGGAGGAGATCGGCCGGACGATGGTGCGGCTGCTGCTGGAGGAGATGGAGGACTCGCCGGAAAACTCCCCCGTCGCCTGGCGGCACGTCATCCTCCGCACGGAACTGGTACTCCGAGACTCCGCCTGATCGCCTGATCGCCTGACCGGTCTGACCTGCTGACCGGCCTGATCGAGGTGACCGCTGGGAGCGCTCCCGGCCTCGCGTCTCCCACCTGGGACTTCGAGATTTCTTCGACAACTCCCGCGCGCACAGCCTTGTCAGGAACATGAACCGCTTCTACAGTCACCCGCAACCGGTAAGTGGGAGCGCTCCCATCAGTGGGGAGTTGGGAGCGCTCCCGCACCGGCCCCTCCCTTCCCCCCACACCCTCCCGGAGAGGCCCCCATGAGACCGTCACGGCCCCAAGTCCGTTCCCCGCGCGGCCTCTTAGGCGCGCTGCTCGCGACCCTCGCGGTCGTCGCGTCACTCATGACCGCGGCGGCGCCGGCCCAGGCGGACACCACGATCTGCGAACCGTTCGGGACGACGACGATCCAGGGACGGTACGTCGTCCAGAACAACCGCTGGGGTTCCAGCGCGACCCAGTGCGTCACCGCCACCGACACCGGATTCCGCGTCAGCCAGGCCGACGGCTCGGTGCCGACCAACGGGGCGCCGAAGTCGTACCCGTCGGTCTTCAACGGCTGCCACTACACGACCTGTTCGCCGGGCACCAATCTCCCCGCCCGGCTCGACACCATCTCCGAGGCGCCCTCCGGCATCTCGTACGGCTTTGTCGGCGACGCCGTCTACAACGCCTCGTACGACATATGGCTGGACCCGACTCCCCGGACCGACGGGGTGAACCGGACCGAGATCATGATCTGGTTCAACAGGGTGGGCCCGATCCAGCCCATCGGTTCCCAGGTCGGCACGGCCGCGGTGGGCGGACGGACCTGGGAGGTGTGGACCGGCAGCAACGGTTCCAACGACGTACTGTCCTTCGTCGCCCCCTCCGCCGTCACCGACTGGAGCTTCGACGTCATGGACTTCGTCCGGGCGACCGTCGCACGCGGACTCGCCGAGGACGACTGGTACCTGACGAGCGTTCAGGCCGGCTTCGAACCGTGGCAGAACGGCGCCGGGCTGGCCGTCAACTCCTTCTCCTCGACCGTCGAGACCGGCGACACCCCGGGCAACCCCGATCCCGATCCCGACCCCGGCAACCCCGACGACCCGGCGGCGTGCGAGGTGGCGTACGGCACGAACGTCTGGCAGAACGGCTTCACCGCGGACGTCACCGTCACCAACACCGGCGCGGCCCCCGTCGACGGCTGGCAGCTCGCCTTCACCCTGCCCTCCGGCCAGCGGATCACCAACGCCTGGAACGCCTCCGTCACCCCGTCCGCCGGCACCGTCACGGCGACGGGCGTGGCGCACAACGCCCGGATCGCTCCCGGCGGCAGCCTGACGTTCGGCTTCCAGGGGGCCTACAGCGGAGCGTTCGCCGAGCCGGACGGCTTCCGCCTGAACGACGCCGCCTGCACCACGGCATAGCGGCCGCGCAGGGCCCACCACCCCCTCGCCCCCCTCGCCCGTCCGGTCGACCCGCACTCCCCGGGCGGGCGAGGGTTCCAAGATTGTCATGAACCGATCATCAATGGCCGGAAACCTCGGAAGACCCGGAAACAGGAGACCCCCTATGGCTCGACGCAGCAGATACATCTCTCTCGCGGCGGTACTGGCCACCCTGCTCGGCGCGCTCGGCGTGACCTTCCTGCTCGGGCAGGGGCGCGCCGACGCGCACGGCGTGGCGATGATGCCGGGCTCACGCACCTATCTCTGTCAGTTGGACGCCAAGACCGGCACCGGCGCCCTGGACCCGACGAACCCGGCCTGTCAGAACGCCCTCGACCAGAGCGGCGCGACGGCGCTGTACAACTGGTTCGCCGTGCTCGACTCCAACGCGGGCGGGCGCGGCGCCGGTTATGTGCCGGACGGCACGCTGTGCAGCGCCGGGGACCGGTCACCGTACGACTTCTCCGCCTACAACGCCGCCCGCGCCGACTGGCCCCGGACGCATCTGACGTCCGGCTCGACGATCCAGGTGAACTACAGCAACTGGGCGGCCCACCCGGGTGACTTCCGGGTCTACCTGACCAAGCCGGGCTGGTCGCCCACGTCCGAGCTGGGCTGGGACGACCTGGAGCTGATCGAGACGGTGACCGACCCGCCCCAGCGGGGCTCCGCGGGCGCCGACGGGGGCCACTACTACTGGGACCTGGCGCTGCCCTCGGGCCGCTCGGGTGACGCGCTGATCTTCATGCAGTGGGTGCGTTCGGACAGCCAGGAGAACTTCTTCTCCTGCTCCGACGTCGTCTTCGACGGCGGCAACGGCGAGGTGACCGGCATCGGCGACTCGGGCGGCACCCCGACGCCGACCCAGCCTCCGACGACCGAGCCTCCGACGACCCCGCCGCCCACGCACTCCGGTTCCTGCATGGCCGTCTACAACGTGGAGAACTCCTGGGGCGGCGGCTTCCAGGGCTCCGTCGAGGTGATGAACCACGGGACCGAGCCGCTGAACGGCTGGGCCGTCAAGTGGCAGCCGGGCAACGGGACCACGCTCAGCAGTGTGTGGAACGGCTCGCTGTCCAGCGGCACGGATGACACGGTCACGGTTCGGAACGTGGACCACAACCGCGTCATTCCACCGGACGGCAGCGTGTCCTTCGGCTTCACCGCCACGTCCACGGGCAACGACTTCCCCGTGGGGACGATCGGCTGCGTGGCGCCGTAGCGACCTGGGGAGGCGCCGCGCGACCGGGCGCGGCGCTTTCCCCGGGTCTCCGGTGCGTGCTCCGACGGCTCCGACCTCACGTGCCGGTTACAAATCGCTCAACCTCTGGTTGCGAAGCGGTGATCGGGCGACGATGGGGCCATGACTCTGGCCCAGCGCGCCTTTGAGCGGCTGCATGCCTGGCCCGACCTCACCTCCGGTCCGGCCAGTTGCGGAACCGGACGGGCGCTGCGCTCCGTCCGCGACGAGATCGTCCACTTCCACTCGGACCGGGACGTGGACCTCCACCTCACCCACCGGGCCATTCAGCGTTTCCAGTACGACCTCGGCGGCTCCAGTGCCATCCGCATGGTCCCCGGCTCCCGATGGGTGACCGTGCACCTGGACTGCGACGCGGATGTCGACCTGCTGCTGAGCCTGGTGAGCATCGCGCTGAAGGCGCATCAGACGCGGCCCCCGGCGGACCTGCCCTCGAAGTGCAACTTCCACCGTGTCACGGTGCTCCCCCGCTCCACGGCCGGCGAGCTCTGAGCCACGCCGACGGCGGTGCCCCGCGTATGAGGGGCACCGCCGATCACGGCCTCAGTGGTCCGCCGGCTGCTCCGCGCCGCGCCGGATACCGGTCGCGGCGAGGGCCGCGCCGAGCACGCAGAGGACACCGGTGACGACCACGGCCACGTGGACGCCGTTCATGAAGGCCTGTCCGCTGCCCTCCACCACGGCGGCCCGCAGGCCGGCCGGCATGTCGCCGGTGACGGGCGCCACGCCCATCGCCACGGCGTCCTTGGCGTCCCGCAGACCGTGGGCCATGGCCGAGGGCACCCCCGCGCCGGTCAGCTCCCCGGTGAGTGTGGAACCGACCTTGCCGCTGATCAGGGAGACCAGCACGGACGTACCGAGCGCGCCGCCGATCTGCAGGGTCGTCGCCTGCAGACCTCCGGCCACACCGCCGTCCCGGACGGGGGCGTTGCCGACGATCGCGTCGGAGGAGGCGGACATCACCATGCCGACGCCGAGACCGAGCGCGATGAACGGCGGCCACATCGTGGCGTAGGAGGAGTCGGTCTGCCAGGTGAGCATGCCGAAGCAGGAGGCCGCCTGGAGCAGCATGCCCAGCGGCATCGTCAGCCGCGGCCCGTAGCGCTGGGTCAGGGCCGCGCCCAGCGGGGAGGCGACCAGCGAGGCGAGGCTGAGCGGAAGCGTCCGTACGCCCGCCTCGACCGGCGTGAAGCCGCGCACGTTCTGCAGGTAGAGCATGACGAAGAAGATCACGCCGAGCATGACGAAGAAGTTCAGCGCGGTGATGATCGCGCCGATGGTCAGCGCCCGGCTGCGGAACAGGCGCATCGGCAGCAGCGGGTGCTCGACGCGGGTCTCGTGCCGGGCGAACACGAGCAGGAGCACCAGACCTGCGGCCACGGCGCCCAGGGTGCCGGCGGAGGTCCAGCCCCAGGTCTCGCCCTTGACGACGCCGAAGACCACGGCCAGCAGGCCGAGGGCGAGCAGGACGAGGCCGGGGATGTCGAAGCGTTCCCGGCCGCCGGCGTTGCGGCTCTCCGGGAGGACGAGGATGCCGAAGACGATGGCGAGGACGCCGATGGGGGCGTTGATGTAGAAGACGGACTCCCAGTCGACGTGCTCCACGAGGAGGCCGCCGACGATGGGCCCGAGGGCCGTCGCGACCGCGGAGACCATGGCCCAGATGCCCACGGCCATGCCGAACTTCTTCGGCGGGAACACGGAGCGGAGCAGGCCGAGGGTGTTGGGCATCAGCAGTCCGCCGAAGACGCCCTGGAGGGCGCGGAAGGCGACCACGCTCTCGATCGAGGAGGACAGTCCGATGGCGACCGAGGCGAGGGTGAAGCCGGCGACGCCGGCGAGGTAGTACGTGCGTCGGCCGAACCGGTCACCGAGCTTGCCGCCCAGGATGAGGGTGGCGGCGAGCGCGAGCAGGTAGGAGTTGGTCACCCACTGCAGCTCGGCGGTCGACGCATGCAGGTCGGCGCCGATGGCGGGGTTGGCGATGGCGACGACGGAGCCGTCGAGCTGGACCATGAACAGTCCGAACGCGACGGCGAGGAGGGTCAGCCACGGGTTGGACCGCGCGGACCGCTTGGACCGCGGGCGGCCGGCCGCCGGCGGGGCGGTCTCGGCCGCGGGCGTGGTGGAGTGATCCACGGACGTGGACGGCATGGATGAGCCTTCTCTTCCAGGTTCAGGGGGTGTTGCGGAGGGGGCGGGGCGGCCCACGGGCGCACGGCGGGCCGGCCGCGGGCACGACGGTGTGCCCGCGGCCGGCGGAAATGCCTGGTCCCCGCCCGGTCAGCGGGCGGCGGGGTGGAGGTGCCGCGTCAGCGCGTCGAGGGCGTCCAGGGCGGAGCCGAGCGCGCCCTGCTGGCCCTCGGTGAGGGAGATCAGGGCCTGGCGGATGAACGCGGTCTCCAGTTCCCGCACCTCGGACACCCGCTCACGGGCCATGGCCGTGAGGTGGAGGTGGGCGACCCGCTTGTCGGCGCTGTCCTGCCTGCGCTCCAGGTCTCCCTGCTCGGTGAGCTGGGAGACCAGGGCGCTGACGTTGTTCGGCTTCATCAGCAGGGCCTCGGCGGCCTCGCGCACCGTGGCACCCTCGCGCTGGGCGACGAACCGCAGCAGCGCGAGCTGGCCCTCCGGGGGCTTGGGGTGCGGGTACTGGGCGGCGACCTGTCGGTCCAGCGCCCGGTGCAGCGCGGGGAGGCACGCCGCGAGCCCGGAGGCCACACGGTCGATGTCCCGGCGAGGGGTGCTGGAGTCGGTCACCCGGACACAATAGATATGACCAGATAGGTATGTCAAAAGAGGTAAAGCCGCCCGTGCAACGCTCTCGCAACCTTTCCCGTGCTGCCATGCACGGTATGCACGACACACTGCGCGACACATACGAGGAGACTCCCCGCGTCGAGCTCACCCGCGAGGCCGCCGCACTGCTGCGCCGGCTCCGCGAGGTGCACGGCCCGCTGATGTTCCACCAGTCCGGCGGCTGCTGCGACGGCAGCGCCCCCATGTGCTACCCGGCCGGCGAGTTCCGCACCGGCGGCGCGGACGTCCTGCTCGGCGAACTGGCCGTCGAGGGCGTCGCGGAGCCGGTGGAGTTCTGGATGTCGCGCAGCCAGTACGAGGTGTGGAGCCACACCCGGTTGATCGTGGACGTCGTCGCGGGCCGAGGCAGCGGCTTCTCGCTGGAGGCGCCCGAGGGAGTGCGCTTCCTCATCCGCTCACGGGTCGTGGGTGCCTAGCCGCACGCCCCGCGGCACGGCCTACGTCTACGTCTATGTCTATGTCTACGTCGATGTCTACGGTCTGAGGCTGCCCACGATGTCCGCCGTCGCGGTCAGTCCGCTGCTGATGGTCGGGGCGATGCTCGTGCTCGCCAGATAGAAGCCGAGCAGCAGGCACACCAGTGCGTGCGAGACCTTCAGCCCGCCGTTGCGCAGGAAGATCACCGCAAGCACGGCCAGCAACAGCACCACAGAGATGGAAACGGCCATCTTCAACCTCCTCCGCCACGTCCACTTCGCGGCGTTCGGCCGTAAGTGTGGCGTAGCGGAGGGTTCGTCCGGGCGGCTGACCTGTCCTCCGAACGAGTGGTGTTCCGCCGGTGTCCTACGCGTCCCGGTGGGCGTCGAGGAACGCCTCGAGACCGGCGAGGTCGTCGGTGTTGAGGTGGTCGACGCCGGCGGCGAGCAGTTCGCCCCACACGGCGTCGCGCGCGGGGCCCGCCACGTCGGGCGTGGCCCAGAACCTCACCCGCTGTCCGCGGGAGTGCGCCGCGTCGACGATGTCCCGCAGCCTGCGCCGCTCGACCGCCGGGAAGGCGCCGACGCCCCGCCAGGTGAAGTTGAGCGTCCAGTTGTCGCTGATCAGCGGGGCGAAGGAGGCCGGGGCGGAGCTGCCGAGGTCGGTGAGGCGGCCGTCGTAGAAGGCGCGGCGGGTGCGCTGAGCCTCCATGGGTGCGCGGGCCGCCCGGTCGCCGGAGATCACCGCGGTGACCGCGCCGGGGAACACCCGTCCGTGGGTGTAGGTGGTGAACAGGTGCTTGTAGCGGCGCAGATGGCGGTCGAGTTCGAGGTACGTCGCCGAGCCCTCGGTCTTGATGTCGATCAGGAGCTGAAGCGCCCGGCGGTCCCGCCGGTACACCCGGCCGTGGTGGGCGCGGACGCGGGCGGCGAGGGGGTCCAGGTAGAGGGATTCCAGGGTGCGGGACGGGTCGAGGTCCTCGGGGTCGTGGGCGACGAGGAGTTGGCCGCCGACCAGGTGGATGTCGGCCTCGACGCTGCCGAAGCGGTGGTCGAGGGCGTCGAGGAGGGGGCGGGGGTGCTCGTAGTCGTTGTGGGCGTGGGCGCGCCACAACGGGCGCGGCCCGCGCCTGTCTTCGCTCGCCAGCGCGGTGCCGGCGGGCAGGGCGACCGCGCCCGCGAGGGCGGCGCCGAGTGTGGTGAGGGCTCTGCGTCGGGTGGTGAGGGCCATGCTCTGCCTCCCTGGAAGTGCCGTACGGGACGCCTGTGAGTATGCGGTCCCGAGGCCGCCAGGGAGCAGAGCCGTGTGCGGAGTTGGCCGACGCGCCGCCGGTCGTTCATTTCGTCTCGGTGGCGGACACGGAAAATGCCCGCCCCTGGTGGGACGGGCATCGCCCGGACAGGATGGACGGACCTCAGGGTGCTCGGAGGTCGACCAGTTCGGCCAGCGTCTCCCGGTGGGTGCCCGCCGTGCCGTAGGCGACCGAGTCGGCCTTGGCCCGCTTCAGGTACAGGTGGACCGGGTGCTCCCACGTCATGCCGATGCCGCCGTGCAGTTGCAGCGCCTCCTCGGCGGCGTGGACGGCGACCTGGCCGGCGTACGCCTGGGCCACGGCGACGGCCACCTCGGTGTCCTCGCCGGTCGCCAGCGCGTCGGCCGCGTTGCGGGCGGCGGCGCGCAGGCCCGCGATCTCCAGCCACAGCCCGGCGAGCCGGTGCTTGAGCGCCTGGAATCCGCCGACCTGGCGGTTGAACTGCTTGCGCTCCTTGAGATAGCGGACGGTCTCGGTCAGCAGCCAGTCGGCGAGGCCCAGTTGCTCCGAGGCGAGCAGCCCGGCGCCAACCCGCAGGGCGCGTCGTACGGCGGCTTCGGCGTCACCCAGCCGGTGCCCGGAGACGCCGTCGAGGGTCACCCGCGCGACCGGCCGGGTCAGGTCCAGGGACACCTGCGGGGTGACGGTCGCGCCGGCGGCACGGACCGCGTACAGTCTCCCGTCGTCCGCGGGCACCAGCAGCACGTCGGCGACGGCCGCGTCGGCGATGCCGGTCAACTCGCCGTGCAGGCTCCCCCCTTCGAGCCGTACGTGCGGGACGGGGCCGCCCGGCGCGACGTGCAGGCCGACGGCGAGTGCGGCGACGGTGGTCGCGGACGCCAGCTCGGTGAGCAGCTCGTCGGCTCCGCAGGCCAGCAGCGCCTCGGTGGCGACGACGGCGCTCGTCAGGTACGGCACCGGCGCGACCGCGCGGCCCAACTCCTCCAGCACGACCGCGGTTTCCCGGTGCGTGGCGCCCTGACCGCCCAGTTCCTCGGGGATCAGGAGTCCCGCGAGGCCCATCGAGTCGGCGAGCGCCTTCCACAGCGACACGTCGTGCGGGGTGGCCGACTCGGTGCGGGTGATGACGCCCGCCGGGTCGCAGTGGTCGGTGAGCAGGTCCCGGACGGCGGCGCGCAGCGCCTCTTCCTCCTCCGAGTAGAGAAGACCGGGTTCCGACTGTGTACTCATCGGGCGAGGTCCTTCCATGCGACGTCCTTGTCGGTGCGCGGTTCGGCGGGCAGGCCCAGGACGCGCTCGGCGACGATGTTCAGCAGGACCTCGCTGGTCCCGCCCTCGATGCTGTTGCCCTTGGAACGCAGGTAGCGGTACCCGGCGTCGCGGCCGGTGAAGTCCACCAGCTCGGGGCGGCGCATGGTCCAGTCGTCGTACAGCAGGCCCTCCTCGCCGAGGAGTTCGACCTCCAGGCCGCTGATCTCCTGGTTGAGGCGGGCGAAGTTCAGCTTCATGCCGGCGCCCTCGGGACCCGGCTGCCCGGCCACCAGCTGCTGGCGCAGGCGTACGCCGGTGAGGCGGGCGACCTCGGCCTCGACCCACAGACCGAGCAGCCGCTGGTGCAGGTCGTGGCTGCGCAGTTCGGGGCGTTCCCGCCAGGTCGCGGCGATCTTGCCGATCATGCCGCCCTCGCGGGGGATCGGGGTACCGCCGATGGCAACCCGTTCGTTGTTCAGCGTGGTCTGCGCGACCCGCCAGCCGTCGCCGGTCTCGCCGAGGCGGCGGGAATCGGGGATGCGGACGTCGGTGAGGAACACCTCGTTGAACTCGGCCTCGCCGGTGACCTGGCGCAGCGGCCGGACCTCGACACCGGGGTCGGTCATGTCGCACACGAAGTACGTGATGCCCCGGTGCTTGGGCACGCTCGGGTCGGTGCGGGCGATGAGGATGGCCCAGCGGGCGAGGTGCGCGCTGGACGTCCACACCTTCTGCCCGTTGACGACCCAGTCCTCGCCCTCGCGGACCGCCCGCGTGCCGAGGGCCGCGAGGTCGGATCCGGCGCCCGGTTCGCTGAACAGCTGGCACCAGACCTCCTCGCCGGTCCACAGCGGGCGCAGAAGTCGCTGCTTCTGCTCCTCCGTGCCGTACTGGAGGATGGTCGGGGCGGCCATGCCGAGGCCGATGCCGATGCGCCGGGGGTCGTTGTCGGGGGCGCCCGCGGCCGTCAGTTCGGCGTCCACGACGGCCTGGAGGGAGCGGGGGGCGGCGAGTCCGCCGAGGCCCTGCGGGTAGTGCACCCAGGCCAGTCCGGCGTCGAAGCGGGCCCGGAGGAAGTCCAGGCGATCGGTGGCGGCCGGTGGATGCGCGGCCAGCAACTCCTTCGTACGGCGGCGCAGTTCCGCTGCGTCGGTCATGCGGCGGCTCCCTTCTCCAGCTTCTCCGGTACGACGGCCACCCGGCCGGTCGTCCTGCCGTCGGCGACGCGCTGCACGGCGTCGGCGGCCCCGCCGAGCGCTACCCGCTCGCTCACCAGCGGCTTGATGGCGCCCCGTGCGGCCAGCTCGGTGAGCTGTTCGTGGCAGTGCTGGACCAGCTTCGGGTTCTTGGTGTTGTACAGGCCCCAGTGCAGGCCGAGGATCGCGTAGTTCTTCACGAGGGCGTGGTTCAGCGCGGGGCTGGGGATCGTGCCGCTCGCGAAGCCGACGACGACGATCCGGCCCTCGAAGGCGACGACCTTGGCGGACTGGGCGTAGGCCTGGCCGCCGACCGGGTCGTAGATCACGTCGGCGCCCCGGCCGCCGGTGGCTTCCTTGACGGCGGCGACGACATCCTCGCCGTGCCGGTCGACGACCACGTCGCAGCCCAGCTCGCGGGCGACGGCCGCCTTCTCGGGGCCGCCGACGACGCCGATGACGGTGGCGCCGGCGGCCTTGCCGAGCTGCACGGCCGCGCTGCCGACCCCTCCGGCGGCGGCGTGGACGAGCAGCGTCTCGCCGGCCTCCAGCCGGGCCCGGCGGTGCAGGCCGAACCAGCCGGTCTGGTAGCCGATGTGCAGGGCGGCGGCCTCGGCGTCGTCCAGGGCGTCCGGCGCGGGCAGCAGGGCTCGGGCGTCGGCGACGGCGTACTCGGCGAAGCCGCCGTGCGGCAGCGCGGGGTTGGCGAGGACGCGGCGCCCGTCCTCGGTCTCGCCGCAGATCTCCACGCCCGGCGTGAAGGGCAGCGGCGGCTTGACCTGGTACTGGCCCCGGCACATCAGCGCGTCCGGGAAGTTGATGTTCGCGGCGCGGACCCTCAGCAGGACCTGGCCCTCTCCGGGTGTCGGCGGCGCCACGTCCGCGAGGCGCATCACCTCGCCCGGCTCGCCGTTCTCGTGCACCTGCCATGCCTGCATGCGGGGCCTCCACCGACTGCGTCGTCCGACCGGGTCACTCGCATACTAAGCGGTCGCTTGCCGATCAGGGAACAGGTTGCGCCCAGTCACGCCTGCGTGGCCCAGTCACGCCTGCGTGGGCCGCGCCCGTACGTGCATGCGCTCCCCCTGCGGGCCGAAGAGGCTGAGGAACTCGGCCGGCCCCTCCCCCGTCGACCCGAACCAGTGCGGCACCCGGGTGTCGAACTCCGCCGCCTCCCCCGCCGACAGCACCACGTCGTGGTCGCCGAGCACGAGCCGCAGCCGGCCGGAGAGGACGTAGAGCCACTCGTACCCCTCGTGGGTCCGCGGGTCCGGCTCCTCCTTCCGCGAGGGCTCCAGCACCTTGAACGCCTGGAGCCCGCCCGGCTGGCGGGTGAGGGGCCAGTGGGTGCGGCCGTGGCGCACGATCGGCTTGGCGCGGACCCGTGGGTCGCCGACCGGCGGGGCGCCGACCAGTTCGTCCAGCGGCACCTGGTGGGCCTGGGCGATCGGCAGCAGCAGTTCGAGGCTCGGCTTGCGCAGGCCCGACTCCAGCCGCGACAGGGTGCTCACCGAGATACCGGTCGTCTCGGACAGCGCCGCCAGGGTCACCTCGCGCTCCTTGCGCACCTGGCGGAGCCTCGGTCCGACACCGGCGAGAACATCGTCTGCAGTCATGTCTTTATTGCAGAACCGGCAAATGCATTTGTCAATCCCGTACCGTCAGAGCGACCTTCTACGTGGAGGTGGTCACCGTGACCCAGAACAAGGACCTGACCGAGAAGTACGACGTGGTGGTGGTCGGCGGCGGTGCGGCCGGACTGTCCGCCGCGCTCGTCCTGGGCCGCGCGCGGCTGCGCACCCTGGTCGTCGACGCCGGTGAGCCGCGCAACGCGCCCTCGGGCCACATGCAGGGCTACCTGACCCGGGACGGCATGCCGCCCGCCGAGTTTCTCGCGCTCGGCCGGGAGGAGATCGCGCGGTACGGCGTGGAAGTCGTCCGCGACCGGGCGGTGGACGTGACGCGGGGCGAGGACTTCGCCGTGGAACTGGCCGGCGGCCGGACCGTGCACGCCCGCCGACTGATCGTCACGACCGGACTCAAGGACGAACTGCCGGCGGTGCCCGGTGTCGCCGAGAGGTTCGGCCGGGATGTGCTGCACTGCCCGTTCTGCCACGGCTGGGAGGTGCGCGACGAGCCCTTCGGCGTCCTCGCCACCGGCCCGCTCAGCGTGCATCAGGCGCTGATGGTGTCCCGCTGGTCGGACGACGTGACCCTCTTCCTGCACACGGTCGCCGAGGAGGAACTGTCCGACGACGACCTGCGCCGGCTCGCCGCGGCCGGGGTCAAGGTGGTGCCCGGCGAGGTCGCGGGCCTGCGGGTCGAGGACGACCGGCTCACCGGGGTCCGGCTGGCGGACGGCACGACCCAGGACCGCTCGGTCGTGTTCGTCGGCCCCAAGGCCGTACCGCAGACGGGCCTGATGGAGCGGCTGGGCGCCGAACTGCGGGAGACCCCCTTCGGCGCGTACCCCGTGGTGGACCCGACGGGGCGGACCACCGTGCCCGGCGTGTGGACCGCGGGCAACGCGATGGGGTTCGCCGAGCAGGTCGTCCACGCGGCGAGCGGCGGCTACCGCGCGGCGGCGGCGATCGTCGGCGACCTGATCATGTCGGACCTGGACGCGGCCATCTCGGGCTAGAGCCTGTCCGGCGGTTCAGGTCGCAGTCGCGGGGGCACTGCGGTGCCGGGTCGGCGTGGGGAGGGTGGGGCGAGTTCGCTCCCACGCCCTTCCGGCACGGGAGCGGGCACGCCGGACACCGCGGCCGTGGCCACGACACGGACCGCCGGCTGAACGCCCACCGCTCCCCACCGGTCTGCCCCCCGGGCGGATACCGAGGACGGCCCGGTGGACTCCACCCGGACCACCCGGGCGCTCGGGGGCAAGGCGGCGCAGCGACCGAGGGCATGGAACGGCCGAGGGCGCGGGCGCCCCAGTGGCCCCGACCCGGTGTCCTCCACCCGGACGACCGGGGGCTCGGCGGCCCAGCGGCCCAGCGGCGCAGCGGCGCAGCGGCGGCGCAGCGGCCGAGGGTGCGGGTGCGGGTGCGGGTTGGCCCAGGGGGCGGGGTGGCCCAAGGCGCGGGCGCCCCGGCGGCCGTCGCGCAGGCTGGCGAGGCGGACCTGCGAGACGGGCCGGCGAGGCGGACCGGCAAGACGGGCCGGCGAGGCGGGCGCCCTGCGGGGTGTGACCCCGGCCTCTCCGGTGCACCATGGCTGCATGCTGCTTGCCCGGTTGGCCCACGTGTCCCGGGAGGTCGCCGCCACCTCGGCGCGGTCCCGGAAGACCGCCCTGCTCGCGGAGCTGTTCCGGGAGGCGGAGGCGGCGGACGTACCGGTAGTCATCCCGTATCTGGCGGGACGGCTCCCCCAGGGCCGGATCGGCGTCGGCTGGAAGGTGCTCGGCCGCCCGGTCACGCCGGCCGCCGAGCCGAGCCTGACCGTACGTGACGTGGACGCCCGGCTCACGCGGCTCGGTGCGGTGTCCGGCGCCGGTTCGCAGGCCGAGCGGACGCGTCTGGTCGGCGAGCTGATGGGCGCGGCCACCGAGGACGAGCAGCGTTTCCTGATCGGGCTGCTCACCGGAGAGGTCCGGCAGGGCGCCCTGGACGCGGCCGCCGTCGAGGGCCTCGCGGCGGCGACCGACGCGCCGCCCGCGGACGTACGGCGGGCGGTGATGCTCGCGGGCTCGCTGCAGACGGTGGCCGAGGGCCTGCTCGCCGACGGGCCCGGCGCCCTGGAACAGTTCCGGCTCACCGTCGGCCGACCGGTCCTGCCGATGCTCGCCCACAGCGCCTCCTCGGTCGCCGAGGCGGTCGGCAAGCTGGGCGCATGCGCCGTCGAGGAGAAGCTGGACGGCATCCGCGTCCAGGTACACCGGGACGGCGACACCGTACGGCTCTACACCCGCACCCTGGACGACATCACCGACCGGCTCCCCGAGGTCACCGCCGCCGCCCTGGCACTGCCCGGCGAGCGGTTCATCCTGGACGGCGAGGTGATCTCCTTCGACGAGGGCGGACGCCCCCGCTCGTTCCAGGAGACCGCCGGGCGGGTCGGCTCCCGCACCGACGTGGCCACGGCCGCGCGGGCGGTGCCCGTCTCCGTCGTGTTCTTCGACGCGCTCTCCGTCGACGGCCACGACCTGCTCGACCTGCCACTGACCGAGCGGCACGCGCGGCTGGCCCGGCTGGTTCCCGAACCGACCCGGGTGCGGCGCACGCTGGTCCCCGGGCCCGAGGAGACGGAGGCCGCCGAGGAGTTCCTCGCCGAGACGCTGGGACGCGGCCACGAGGGCGTCGTGGTCAAGGGGCTCGACGCCGCCTACAGCGCGGGCCGGCGCGGCGCGTCGTGGCTGAAGGTCAAGCCCGTCCACACCCTCGACCTGGTCGTACTTGCCGCCGAGTGGGGCCACGGGCGCCGCACCGGCAAGCTCTCCAACCTCCACCTCGGCGCCCGCGCCGCCGACGGCTCCTTCGCCATGCTGGGCAAGACCTTCAAGGGCATGACCGACGCGCTGCTGGCCTGGCAGACCGAGCGGCTCCAGGGGCTGGCCGTCCAGGAGCACCCCTGGGGGGTGACCGTACGCCCCGAACTCGTCGTCGAGATCGCCTACGACGGTCTCCAGCGGTCCACCCGCTACCCGGCCGGCGTCACCCTCCGCTTCGCCCGTGTGGTCCGCTACCGCGAGGACAAGCGCCCCGAGGACGCCGACACGGTGGACGCCCTGCTCGCCGCGCACCCCGAGGTGGCCCCGTGAGGCGCAGCGCGGGCCTGCTGCTGCACCGGCCGGGCGCCGGGGGCACCGAGGTGCTGCTCGGTCACATGGGCGGCCCCTTCTACACCCGCCGTGACGCCGGGGCGTGGACGATCCCGAAGGGCGAGTACGACCCGGCCGAGCCCGCCTGGGACGCGGCCCGGCGCGAGTTCGAGGAGGAGCTGGGGCTGCCGCCGCCCGACGGCGAGGCCGTTCCGCTCGGCGAGGTCCGACAGGCCGGCGGGAAGATCGTCACGGCGTGGGCCGTCGAGGCCGATCTCGATCCGGCGACGGTCGTCCCCGGCACGTTCCGCATGGAGTGGCCGCCGAGGTCGGGGCGGATCGAGGAGTTTCCCGAGCTGGACCGGGTGGCGTGGTTCCCGGTGGACCGGGCGCGTGAGGTGATCGTCAAGGCGCAGGGCGCGTTTCTCGACCGGCTGGCTGAGCACTCGCACTGACGAGAGTCGACCCCCGGCGGCGACGGGGCCCGCACGCGTTGCGGCCCTCTGCGCCACACGCCAAGGTCGAAGCACGAAAGCGCACCCAGGAGGTCGGCCATGCCCATCGCGACGGTGAACCCGGCGAACGGCGAGACGCTCAGGACGTACGAGGCCATGGGCGAGGAGGAGATCGAGCGCCGGCTCCAGCTCGCGGAGGCCACCTTCCGCACCTATCGGACCACGGGGTTCTACGAGCGGGCCGGGCTCATGCGCCGGGCCGCCGACCTCCTGGAGGCGGACCAGAAGGAGATCGGCAAGGTCATCACCACCGAGATGGGCAAGCCGGTCAAGCAGGCCCGCGCGGAGGCCGTCAAGTGCGCCAAGGCGATGCGCTGGTACGCCGACCACGCGGCCGAGCTGCTCGCCGACGAGGAACCCGCCGAGTCCGACGTGAAGGACTCCGGCGCCTCCCGGGCCCTGGTCCGCTACCGGCCGCTCGGCCCGGTGCTCGCGGTGATGCCGTGGAACTTCCCGCTCTGGCAGGTGATCCGGTTCGCGGCGCCGGCGCTGATGGCGGGCAACGTCGGGCTGCTCAAGCACGCCTCGAACGTGCCGCAGACCGCCCTGTACCTGGAGGACCTGTTCCACCGGGCGGGCTTCCCCGAGGGCTGCTTCCAGACCCTGCTCATCGGCTCCGCCGCGGTCGACGACATCCTGCGCGACGAGCGCCTACGGGCCGCCACCCTCACCGGCAGCGAGCCCGCCGGCCGCGCGGTCGCCTCCACCGCCGGGGAGATGATCAAGAAGACGGTGCTGGAGCTGGGCGGCAGCGACCCGTTCGTCGTGATGCCGTCCGCCGACGTCGACCGGGCCGCCGAAGTCGCGGTGACCGCGCGCACGCAGAACGCCGGGCAGTCCTGCATCGCAGCCAAGCGGTTCATCGTGCACACGGACGTGTACGACGCCTTCGTCGAACGCTTCTCCGAGGGCATGAAGGCGCTGACGGTCGGCGACCCGATGGACGAGGAGACCGAGGTCGGCCCGCTCTCCAGCGAACAGGGCGTGAACGACCTCGTCGAACTCGTCGACGACGCGGTGCGCGGCGGCGCGACGGTGCTGTGCGGTGGCGAACGACCCGACGGTCCCGGCTGGTACTACCCGCCGACCGTCCTCGCGGGCGTCACCCGCGACATGCGCATCCATCGCGAGGAGGCCTTCGGGCCGGTCGCCACGCTGTACCGCGCGGCCGACCTGGACGAGGCGGTGCTGATCGCCAACGACACGGACTTCGGGCTCAGTTCCAACGTGTGGACGCGCGACGACGCCGACGTGGACCGCTTCGTACGGGATCTGGAGGCGGGCGGCGTGTACGTCAACGGGATGACGGCGTCCCATCCGGCGCTCCCGTTCGGCGGGGTCAAGCGGTCGGGCTACGGGCGTGAGCTGTCCGGGCACGGAATCCGGGAGTTCTGCAACATCACCACCGTATGGCACGGAGCGTGAGCCTTCCGCGACTACGATCCCCTTTGTGAACCGCGAAGTGACCCTGCCTCTGATCGTCGACGACCGCGGCACCCTGCAGGTCGCCGCGTCCGACGTGAGCAAGCTTCTGCGCACGGTGGGCGGGCGATGGCTGCGGCTGGTGGAGGCCGGCGAGGAGAGTCTGGACGAGGACACGGTCGCGGCCCTCACCATCGAGCTCGCCAAGCTGGCCGACCGGATCGACGTGGCGTGCATCGCCCACAGCAGCGGCCAGTCCTCCTGACCCGACGCCCCTGGCGCCTGTCCCCGCCTCCCCCGGTCCCCGAGACGGAGTAGTCCGGCGAGAGATCGCCGCCGCTGTGAGTGATCGTGGGTGAACGCCCCGAAAAGGGCGCACCACTTTCCGGCCGGGGGGCGAGAGCCTTCCGCGAGGCGAAAGCAGGCACGGTTCATGGCGACTTTGTGCAGACCCTCGGTGTCCGTTCCAGAGCACGTGATCACGATGGAGGAGACGCTGGAGCTGGCGCGCGAGCGCCACACCGACCATCCCCAACTGCCTCTCGCCCTCCGGCTCATAGAGAACACCGGGGTACGCACGCGGCACATCGTGCAGCCCATCGAGGAGACGCTGAAGCACCCCGGCTTCGAGGACCGCAACCGGCTCTACGAGCGGGAGGCGAAGGCGCGGGTCCCCGCGGTGATCCAACGGGCCCTCGACGACGCGGAGCTGCTCACCACCGACATCGACGTGATCATCTACGTCTCGTGCACGGGCTTCATGATGCCCTCGCTGACAGCGTGGCTGATCAACGAGATGGGCTTCGAGAGCACCACGCGGCAGATACCCATCGCCCAGCTGGGGTGCGCGGCCGGCGGTGCGGCGATCAACCGGGCCCACGACTTCTGCACCGCCTACCCCGAGGCCAACGCGCTGATCGTGGCCTGCGAGTTCTGCTCGCTGTGCTACCAGCCCACCGACATCGGCGTGGGCTCCCTGCTCTCCAACGGCCTCTTCGGCGACGGCATCGCCGCCGCGGTGGTCCGCGGACAGGGCGGCACCGGTGTCCGCCTGGAGCGCAACGGCTCGTACCTGATCCCCAAGACCGAGGACTGGATCATGTACGACGTGAAGGCGACCGGCTTCCACTTCCTGCTGGACAAGCGGGTGCCGGCCACCATGGAGCCGCTCGCACCGGCCCTGCAGGACCTGGCGGGCACCCACGGCTGGGACGCCTCCGACCTGGACTTCTACATCGTCCACGCGGGTGGGCCTCGGATCCTGGACGACCTGAGCAAGTTCCTCCAGGTCGACCGGCACGCGTTCCGGTTCAGCCGGGCCACGCTCACCGAGTACGGCAACATCGCCAGCGCCGTCGTCCTGGACGCGCTGCGCAGGCTCTTCGACGAAGGCGGCGTCCACGACCGGGCGCGCGGGCTGCTGGCCGGTTTCGGCCCCGGCATCACCGCGGAGATGTCCCTGGGCCGCTGGCAGACCGCGGACGACATGCAAGGCGTGAGGCAAGCGTGAGTGAAGAGACGATCGATCGGGCCGACACCGCTCCGCCCGTTCGGGACTGGCCGGCCCTCGACCTGCCCGGCACCGACTTCGACCCCGTCCTCACCGAGCTGATGCGTGAGGGACCCGTCACCCGTATCTCGCTGCCCAACGGCGAGGGCTGGGCGTGGCTGGTGACCCGGCACGACGACGTCCGCCTGGTCACCAACGACCCCCGGTTCGGCCGCGAGGCCGTCATGGACCGGCAGGTCACCCGGCTCGCCCCGCACTTCATCCCGGCGCGCGGCGCGGTCGGCTTCCTCGACCCGCCCGACCACACCCGGCTGCGCCGCTCGGTGGCCGCCGCGTTCACGGCCCGGGGCGTGGAGCGCGTGCGCGAGCAGTCCCGCGGCATGCTCGACGAACTCGTCGACGCCATGCTGAAGGCCGGCCCGCCCGCCGACCTCACCGAGGCCGTGCTGAGCCCCTTCCCCATCGCGGTGATCTGCGAGCTGATGGGCGTCCCGGCCTCCGACCGGCACAGCATGCACACCTGGACCCAGCTGATCCTGTCCTCGTCGCACGGCGCGGAGGTCAGCGAGCGGGCCAAGCAAGAGATGAGCGCCTACTTCGCCGATCTCATCGGGCTGCGGTCGGGCAGCACCGGCGAGGACGTCGCCTCGCTGCTGGGCGCCGCGGTGGGCCGGGACGAGATCACCCTGGAGGAGGCCGTCGGGCTCGCCGTCCTGCTGCAGATCGGCGGTGAGGCGGTCACGAACAACAGCGGGCAGATGTTCTACCTGCTGCTCACCCGTCCCGAACTCGCCGAACGCCTGCGCTCCGAGCCGGAGATCCGCCCCCGGGCCATCGACGAGCTGCTGCGCTGGATTCCCCATCGCAACGCGGTCGGGCTGTCCCGGATCGTCCTGGAGGACGTGGAGGTCGGAGGGGTGCGGATGCGGGCGGGGGACGCGGTCTACGTGTCGTACCTGGCCGCGAACCGCGACCCGGAGGTCTTTCCCGACCCGGACGCGATCGACTTCGCCCGCAGCCCCAACCCGCACGTGTCCTTCGGCTTCGGCCCGCACTACTGCCCGGGCGGCATGCTGGCCCGGCTGGAGTCCGAGCTGCTCGTCGACACGGTCCTGGACCGGGTGCCGGGGCTGAAGCTCGCGGTGCCGCCCGAGGACGTGCCCTTCAAGAAGGGGGCGCTCATCCGCGGGCCCGAGGCCCTGCCGGTGACCTGGTGAGCGGCCTCGCGGCGGTGTCGGAGGGGCTGCTGGTGCCGCCGGGGCACGGGAGGGTCGTGCAGGCACCCGCCCAGCACGTGACGTTCAAGGTGACCGGTTCGCACTCGCGCATGGCCTCCACCTTCGAGGTGATCGTGCCGCCGGGTTTCGACGTCGGCGCCCACGTGCACACCCGCAGCGAGGAGCTGTTCTACGTGCTGGAGGGCGAGTTGGACGTGCTCGCCTTCGAGCCGAGGGTCCGTACCCCCGACAACTGGCAGAAGTGGGAGTCGTCTTCGGGCAACCGGGTGGTGCGCGCGACCCCGGGCACGGTCATCGTCGTGCCTCCCGGCTGCCCGCACGCCTTCGCGAACCCGACGGGCGAGCCCGCCAAGATGTTCTTCCAGGCGAGCCCGCCCCCGGACCACGAACGCTACTTCGAGGAACTCCTGGAGATCCTCGGCGAGGGCGGCCCCCCGGACCACGAGGCCATCGAGGCGCTGCGGGCCAAGTACGACATCGAGCAGCTGACGCCGCTCAGGCACCGGCCGGGCCCGCCCTAGCTCGTCCCGGCCGCCCCAGGGCCTGCCCTAGCGGATCGGCATCCCCGCCAGGGTCCGCGCGATCACCAGCCGCTGGATCTCGCTGGTGCCCTCGAAGATGGTGTAGATCGCGGAGTCGCGGTGCATCCGCTCCACGGGGTACTCCCGCGTGTAACCGTTGCCGCCCAGGATCTGGATCGCCTGGGCGGTCACCTTCTTCGCCGTCTCACTCGCGAACAGCTTGGACATCGACCCCTCGGCCGCCGTGAACGGCCTGCCGTTGATCGCCATCCAGGAGGCCCGCCACACCAGCAGCCGCGCCGCGTCGATGGACGTCCGCATGTCCGCGAGCTGGAAGGCGACGCCCTGGTTGTCGATGATCGGCCGCCCGAACTGCTCCCGGGTCTGGGCGTACTCCAGGGCGACCTCGTACGCGGCCCGCGCGGTGCCGACCGCCATGGCGCCGACCGCCGGGCGGGACGCCTCGAACGTGGCCATCGCGGCGTTCTTCACCCGCTCGCCGCCCTTCCTGGCCTTCTCCCGGGCCCGGGCCAGGCGCGCGTCCAGCTTCTCCTTGCCGCCGAGCAGGCAGGAGCCGGGGACGCGCACGTTGTCCAGGATCACCTCGGCGGTGTGCGAGGCGCGGATGCCGTGCTTCTTGAACTTCTGGCCCTGCGACAGCCCCGGGGTGTTCGGCGGGATGATGAACGAGGCGTGTCCCTTGGAGCCCAGCTCCGCGTCGACGACCGCGACCACGACGTGGACGCCCGCGATACCGCCGTTGGTCGCCCAGGTCTTGGTGCCGTTGAGGACCCACTCGTCCTTGGCCTCGTCGTACACGGCACGCGTGCGCATGGCGGCCACGTCGGAGCCGGCGTCGGGCTCGGAGGAGCAGAACGCGGCGACCTTCACGTCGTTCGGGTCGCCGTACATCTGGGGAATCCAGGTGCCGATCTGCTCCTCGGTGCCGTTGGCGAGGACGCCGACGGCGGCGAGGCCGGTGCCGACGATGGACAGCGCGATGCCGGCGTCACCCCAGAACAGCTCCTCCATCGCCATGGGGATGCCGAGGCCGGTGGGGTCGAAGTACTGCTGGGCGTAGAAGTCGAGGGAGTAGATGCCGACCTTGGCGGCCTCCTGGATGACCGGCCAGGGAGTCTCCTCACGCTCGTCCCATTCGGCGGCCGCGGGGCGGATGACGTCGGCCGCGAAGCCGTGCAGCCAGTCCCGGACCTCCTTCTGTTCGTCGTTGAGCTCCATGGTGAACTCGGCCATGTCCCCTCCAGTGACGCCCGTGCGTGTTACTTGCGGTAACCGAGTCTGTTACCGGTGGGTAGGAAAAGTCAACTCCCGAGGCCCCGTCGCCCTCCCGTTCGATGTCGGGTGCCCGCCGGGTGTTAGTTTGCGCAGGCGTCACCGAACCAGCACGGGTGGGGAGAGCACATGGACACCACGCAGCGGACCGATCAGCAGCGGTCCGCCGACCGCAGACGGCGCGAGCTGCTGGAGGCCGCCGACCGGGTGGTGCTGCGCGACGGCCCACAGGCCTCGATGAACGCCATCGCCGCCGAGGCCGGCATCACGAAACCGATCCTCTACCGCCACTTCGGCGACAAGAGCGGACTGTACGCCGCCCTGGCCATGCGGCACACGGACGCCCTCCTCGCCTCGCTGCGGGCCGCCCTGGACGCTCCGGCGGAGCGGCGGGAACGCGTCGAGGCCACCCTGGACACCTATCTGGCGGCCATCGAGGCACGCCCGCAGGTGTACCGCTTCCTGATGCATCCGGCGGAGGGCACCACCACCCCGGGCGACCAGGCCGACCAGGGTTTCGACGTCGGCAAGCACTCGGCTCCGCTGCTGCGCCGCATGGGCGAGGAACTGGCCCAGGTCATCGAGGAGCGCCTCGACGTCGGGCCGGGCACTCAGCAGCTGGCCCGGGTGTGGGGGCACGGCATCGTCGGCATGATGCACGCCGCCGGGGACTGGTGGCTGGGCGAACGACCGTGCTCGCGCGCGGAGTTGGTCCGCACCCTGGCCGACCTGCTGTGGGGCCGCCTCGCCGCGGCCGGGGACAAGGCGGGCGGCCCGGGGTTCTGACGGCCGCGGGCGGTGCCGGCGGGCCGAACGTGCCCGCACGCCGGAGCCGCCTGCCGACACGCCTCCGCTGACGCGACCAGGCCGACACGGCCGCCCCGCTTACGAGACCACGCCCGCACGGTCCTGCTGACGCGACCACGCCGGTACGGCCGCCCCGCTTACGCGACCGTGCCTACACGCCCCCGCGCCCGCACGGCCCCCGCTGACGCCACCACGCCCGCACGGTCCTGCTGACGCGACCACGCCGGTACCGCCGCCCCGCTTACGCGACCACGCCTACACGCCCCCGCTGACGCCCCCGCGCCCGCACGGCCCCCGCTGACGCCACCACGCCCGCACGGTCCTGCTGACGCGACCACGCCGGTACGGCCGCCCCGCTTACGCGACCACGCCTACACGCCCCTGCTGACGCCCCCGCGCCCGCACGGCCCCGCTGACGGCACCACGCCGATGCGGCCCCACTGCTTCAGCCGCGCCGGCCGCGCCGATGGAGCCGCCGCCGAAGCCCCCGGCTGGAACGCTCAGCGGTGCCAGGACGCCCGCGCCACCTGCCGCATCAGCTTCCGGTGCCGCCGGCCGGCCAGACGGTCGGCGTACACCCGGCCCTCCAGGTGATCGCACTCGTGCTGGAGGCACCGGGCGAAGAACCCCGTCCCGTGCACGGTGACCGGCTCCCCCGTCACCGTGAAGCCCTCCACGACCGCGTGGTCGTGACGCTCCGTCCCGGCCTCCAGTCCCGGCAGCGACAGACAGCCCTCCGGCCCGCGCACCACCACGCCGTCCGTCTCGACAAGCCGCGGGTTCACCACGTGGCCGAGGTGGCGCTCGTCCTCGTCGTCCGGGCAGTCGTAGACGAAGACGCGTACCGGCTCGCCGATCTGGTTCGCGGCCAGGCCGACACCGTGGGCGGCGTACATGGTCGCGAACAAGTCCTCCACGAGCGCCGCGAGTTCCGGACCGAAGTCCGTCACCTCGTCGCAGGGTGCGTGCAGGAGGGGGTCGCCGAGGAGGCCGAGGGGTCGGACGCGCCCGTGGGCGCCCGGGATGGAGCCGTGTCGCATGGCGGCAAGAGTAAGGTCCCTGTGTCCCCCGGCGGCTCGCGCCCACCGCCGGAACCCCGTGGCCGGTGCCGCGATTCGGGAGTGCGAACGGATCTCGATAGGCTGAGGTCCACACCACGTGGCCGTCAGGCTTCAGGCGCGGCGCGTACGCAAGGAGGATCGAGAACTGATGGCAGGCAACTCGGACCCGCTCACGCCCCGGGCCAAGATCGCCGTGACCGCGGGCAAGGCGGTCGCGGCGGCATCTCGTGCCGCGGGGCGCGGTAGCGGTTCGGTGATCGGCGGCAAGGTCGCGCTGCGACTCGATCCCGACCTCCTCGCCAGGCTCGCCCAGCACCTGGACGTGACCCTCGTCTCGGCGACCAACGGCAAGACCACCACCACCCGGCTCATCGCCGAGGCGCTCAAGGCGGCCGGACCGGTCGTCTCCAACGCGCTCGGCGCCAACATGCCGGCCGGCATCACCTCGGCCCTGGCGGCCGGCTCGGAGTCCCGGTACGGCGTCATCGAGGTCGACGAGAAGTACCTCGTCGGCGTCGCCCAGGCCACCGAGCCGAAGTGCATCGCCCTGCTGAACCTCTCCCGCGACCAGCTCGACCGCGCCGCCGAGACCCGGATGCTCGCCGAGAACTGGCGCGAGGGCCTGACCGGTTCCAAGGCCGTGATCGTCGCCAACGCCGACGACCCGCTGGTGGTGTGGGCCGCGTCGTCCTCCCCCAACGTGATCTGGGTCGCCGCCGGGCAGATGTGGAAGGACGACGCCTGGTCATGCCCGGCCTGCGGCGGTGTGATGCAGCGTCCGGGCGACGACTGGTTCTGCGGCGAGTGCGGCTTCCGCCGGCCGACGCCGAGCTGGGCCCTGTCCGGCGACCACGTCCTCGACCCGCACGGCTCGGCCTGGCCGATCCACCTCCAGCTGCCGGGCCGCGCCAACAAGGCCAACGCCGCCTCCTCGGCCGCCGTCGCCGCCGTGTTCGGGGTGCCGCCGCAGGTCGCCCTGGAGCGCATGTACCAGGTGCAGGCGGTCGCCGGACGCTACGACGTCGTGCAGTTCCAGGGCCGTGACCTGCGTCTGCTGCTCGCCAAGAACCCGGCGGGCTGGCTGGAGACCTTCTCCCTGATCGACCCGCCGCCGACCCCGGTGATCCTCTCGGTGAACGCGCGCGGCGCCGACGGCACGGACACGTCCTGGCTGTGGGACGTGGACTACACCCGGCTGACCGGCCACCCGATCTGCGTGGTCGGCGACCGGAAGCTGGACCTCGCGGTGCGCCTGGAGGTCGCGAACCAGCAGTTCCAGGTGTGCGAGGACCTCGACCAGGCGGTGCAGCTGTGCCCGCCCGGCCGGATCGAGGTCATCGCGAACTACACCGCCTTCCAGGACCTGCGCCGCCGCGTCGGCAACTGACCGCGAGACTTCAGGGGACTTTCGTGAGCGACAACCAACTGCGGATCGTCTGGATCTACCCGGACCTCCTCAGCACGTACGGCGATCAGGGCAACGCCCTCGTCGTGGAGCGCCGGGCCCGCCAGCGCGGCCTCGACGTGGCCCGGCTCGACGTGCGCAGCGACCAGCCGATCCCGACCTCCGGCGACATCTACCTGATCGGCGGCGGTGAGGACCGCCCGCAGCGGCTCGCGGCCGAGCGGCTGCGCCGGGACGGCGGCCTGTACCGGGCCGTGGAGAACGGCGCGATCGTCTTCTCCGTCTGCGCCGGCTACCAGATCCTGGGCCAGGAGTTCATCAACGACCTGGGCCAGCGCGAGCCGGGCCTCGGCCTGCTCGACGTGGTCTCCACCCGCGGCGACGGCGCCCGGTGCGTCGGCGACGTCCTCGGCGACATCGACCCGC
Source organism: Streptomyces sp. NPDC056296 (assembly GCF_042268605.1). Classification (NCBI taxonomy): domain Bacteria; kingdom Bacillati; phylum Actinomycetota; class Actinomycetes; order Kitasatosporales; family Streptomycetaceae; genus Streptomyces; species Streptomyces sp. NPDC056296. The sequence continues at coordinate 168,267 of NZ_JBHJRX010000006.1, forward strand.
GCCTGGGCCTGCCGCCGCTGACCGGCTTCGAGAACCACCAGGGCATCACGCACATCGGCCCCGGCGCCCGCCCTCTCGCCCAGGTCCGCTTCGGCAACGGCAACGGCACGGGCGACGGCACGGAGGGCGCGTACAACGACACGGTCTTCGGCACGTACATGCACGGCCCGGTGCTGGCGCGCAACCCGCAGATCGCGGACCTGCTGCTGAAGCTGGCCCTCGACGTGAACGCCCTGCCGCCGACCGACGACCGCTGGTACGAGGCACTCCGCAACGAGCGCATCGCGGCCGCGCAGCAGCCTGCCTGACCTTCATAGGGCGGGCCCGTCTGATGACTCATCCGCACAGGTGAGCGGGCACGTCCAGTAGGCGGACGCACGGTTCGGTCCCGCCCCCCGGTGCCGCTAGGGTGGCGGGGATCGAGCCGGACAGCGCGGTCCGGACCCGTGCCACGTTGAGAAGGTATTTCGGGCTATGCGCATTGGTGTCCTCACGTCCGGCGGCGACTGCCCCGGCCTGAACGCCGTCATCCGGTCCGTCGTGCACCGTGCCGTCGTCGACCACGGCGACGAGGTCATCGGCTTCCGGGACGGCTGGAAGGGCCTCCTGGAGTGCGACTACCTCAAGCTCGACCTGGACGCGGTCGGCGGCATCCTGGCGCGCGGCGGCACGATCCTGGGCTCCTCCCGGGTCCGCCCCGAGCACCTGCGGGACGGCGTCGAGCGCGCCCGCGGCCACGTCGAGGAACTCGGCCTGGACGCGATCATCCCCATCGGCGGCGAGGGCACGCTCAAGGCGGCCCGGCTGCTGTCCGACAACGGTCTGCCGATCGTGGGCGTGCCGAAGACCATCGACAACGACATAGCGGTCACCGACGTCACCTTCGGCTTCGACACGGCTGTGACCGTCGCCACCGAGGCCCTGGACCGGCTGAAGACCACCGCCGAGTCCCACCAGCGGGTGCTGATCGTCGAGGTCATGGGGCGGCACACCGGCTGGATCGCGCTGCACTCGGGCATGGCGGCCGGCGCCCACGCCGTCGTCGTGCCGGAGCGGCCCTTCGACATCGACGAGTTGACCGCGAAGGTCGGCGAGCGGTTCTCGGCGGGCAAGCGGTTCGCGATCGTGGTCGCCGCGGAGGGTGCCAAGCCGAAGGCGGGCACCATGGACTTCGACGAGGGCGGCAAGGACGTCTACGGCCACGAGCGTTTCGCCGGGATCGCCCGTCAGCTCTCGATCGAGCTGGAGGAGCGCCTCGGCAAGGAGGCCCGGCCGGTGATCCTCGGGCACGTCCAGCGCGGCGGCACGCCGACGGCGTACGACCGCGTGCTGGCCACCCGGTTCGGCTGGCACGCGGTGGAGGCCGTGCACCGCGGGGAGTTCGGGATGATGACGGCGTTGCGCGGGACGGACATCGTGACCGTGCCGCTCGCCGACGCGGTGGAGTCGTTGAAGACGGTGCCGGACTCGCGGTACGCGGAGGCGGAGTGCGTTCTTTGAGGTTCACGTAGTTCGCCGACTGCGGGTGGTTCGTGGTTGCTCGCGCCCACGCGGCGGAGCCGCACATCGATACAGCCCCGCGCCCCTGAGGGGCGCTCAACGCCCCCGGTGACAAGAGTTGCCGGGGGCGGTTCTAGTCTGGTGCGGACAGACTGCGTTCAACCCCCACGAAACAGGAGCCGGTGGATGGATCACAGCGGGCACGGCATGACGATGGATCTGCCGCCGTTCACGCTGGGGCGGGGTCTCGCGTGGTCGGCGGACCCCTTCTTCCTGATCGCCTGTCTCCTGGGGCTGGCGCTGTACGGGTGGGGCGTCGTCCGGCTGGTCCGGCGCGGTGACAAGTGGCCGGTGGGCCGGACCGTGTCCTTCGTCGTCGGTGTGCTGAGCATCGTGCTGATGATGTGCACCAAGCTCAACGACTACGGCATGGTCATGTTCAGCGTGCACATGGTGCAGCACATGGTGATCAGCATGGTGTCGCCGATCCTGCTGCTGCTCGGCGCGCCGATCACCCTGACCCTGCGCGCGCTGCCCCCGGCGGCCCGTGGCAGCAAGGGCCCCCGCGAGCTGCTGCTGATGCTGCTGCACAGCCGCTACATGCGGATCGTCACACACCCCGCGTTCACCATCCCGCTGTTCATCGCGAGCCTGTACGGGCTGTACTTCACTCCCCTCTTCGACTTCCTGATGGGATCCAAGGTCGGGCACATCGGGATGATGGTGCACTTCCTCGCCGTCGGGCTGGTGTTCTTCTGGCCGATCATGGGCGTCGACCCGGGCCCGCACCGGCCGGGCTATCTGATGCGGATGCTGGAGCTGTTCGCGGGCATGCCGTTCCACGCGTTCTTCGGCATCGCGCTGATGATGGCGTCCTCGCCCATGGTCGAGACGTTCAAGAACCCGCCCGCGTCGCTCGGCATCGACGCGTTCTCCGACCAGAACGCGGCCGGCGGCATCGCCTGGGCCTTCAGCGAGGTCCCGTCCGTGCTGGTGCTGCTCGCGCTGCTGTTCCAGTGGTACGCCTCGGAGGAGCGGCAGGCCCGGCGCAGCGACCGGGCCGCCGACCGCGACGGCGACAAGGAACTTCAGGCGTACAACGCCTATCTGGCCTCACTGAACACACGCGGCGGCTGAACGGCGGCTCCGTTCAGTAGCATGTGGCGCGTCGGGGGAACCGCCCGGGGGGAGCGGTATGGCACGTCACGTGGGCCGGGTCGTCGCCGGCCGCTATCTGCTGCTGCGCCCGCTCGGCGACGGCGGGTCGGACCGGGTGTGGCTCGCGCACGATCAGCGGCTGGGCTGCGAGGTCGCGCTGAAGGCCGTCCAAGCCGGGTTCCAGGACCTGCCACGGCCGGGCGACCATCCGCACGTGGTGACCGTTCATGACGTGGTGGAGCACGAGGGCGTGCCGTGGACCGTCATGGAGTACGTGGCGGGCGCCGTCGACCTGAGGGAACTGGTCGCCCGGCGCGGTCCGCTGGCACCGGCCGAGTGCGCCCGGATCGGACTCGCCGTGCTCGCCGTGCTCTCCGTGCTCTCCGTGCTCGACGCGCCGACCGCCGGGAACGAGCCGGGTGTGCCGCACCGGCAGGTAGGGCCCGCCGACATCCTGCTGGCGCCCGACCGCCACGGCGCGCCGTACGGCAGGATCCTGCTCCTGGACCGGGCCGGGGACGAGGACGGGAACGGGGACGGAGACGGGAACGGTCTTCTCGCGCTGGGCCGCACGCTCCATTACGCCGTCGAGGGCCGCGAGCACTCCCACACGAAGGTGCCCGTACGCGCCGGTGCCCTGGGGCCCCTGCTGGAGAGGCTGCTGGGCGGGGCCCCGGGGCCCCGCATCACGGCGGCCGAGGCGGAGGCGGAACTGGCGTGGATCGTCACGCCGCAGACCGATGCGTACGTCCGGCCGCGGACCGACCCGGGATCGCGGCCGCCCTGGTCCGCACCGCCCACACCCGTGCCCCGCCCGACTGCCGCCGATCGCCCGACTGCCGCCGCCGCTCGGCAGGCTGCCGCCACCTCCCCCGCCGGGCACCGGCGCCCGCGCCCGCGGGCCCTACGTGCCGCTCTGGCCGGCGGGCTCGGTCTGGTCCTCGCCCTGGGCGGCGTCTGGTACGCCCTGGCCGACCGGGCGGCCGACGGGACCGGGGCACCGTACGGCGACGCCGTGGGGCTCGTGGCGCCGCTGGAGGACGGGGACTGCGTCCGCGCCCGGTGGCCGGGCGGCACCCGGTTCGCGGGGACACCGCGCCTCACCGTGGACCCGGGCTGCCGGAACAAGGCGCCCGACGGCCAGGTGATGGCGTTCGTGCCCGCCTCCTCCGCCGAGGAGGCCCGCGAGCTGGGGCCGACGCGGTGCGAGGAGCGGACGCGGGAGGTCCGGGGCCGGCTGGCCGGGGTGCGCGGTGTGGCGGTGGTCCCGGCCGACGACGGATTAGAGACCGCCCGCAGGCGCACCGCCTGCCTGGTGCTGGGCGCGCACGGGCCGGTGTACGGGCCGCTCGGGCGGCATCGCGAGCCCGGTTCGGTGTTCGCGGACACCGCGACCATGCAGCGCCGGGACTGCCTGGACGTGCGCTCCGCGCGGGAGGTCCGGCTGGTGTCCTGCGCGGGCCGGTACGACGCCCAGGTGCTCGGATTCACCCGATTGGCCTCCGACGTCACGCTCGCCGAGGCTCCCGCGGCGGCGGACCGCGCGTGTGCGCGGGAGGTGCCGCCGCACGACTACGGATTCGACCCCTCCGTGTACGAGGCCGGGTCCCGGACGGCTGCGGGGGCCTGGAAATCCGGCTCACATCTCGCTGTCTGCACCGTACGGAGGCAGAACGGGGGCACCATGGAAGGGAACGGACCATGAGGAGGGTGTTGCGATGCCCGGTTCCACGGACAGTTCCACGAAGACGATGGGGGCGCTCACCATCGGCGGCCTGGTCGCTGTGACGGCCTACACGGTGGCGCTCGGGAGCAACGGCTGGCTGTGGTTCGGCTGGGTCGTGCTGGGTCTGATCACCCTGGGGATGGTGGCCACGCGCAGCGCCTGAGCCCCGTGCGGGGCGCACGGCGACTCACTCGCGGCCGAGCCTGCCCGCCGAGTGCACGCCCGGCTGGTACTTCGGCAGCCGGACCGTGATCTTCATGCCCGCGCCGACGGCCGTCTCGATGACCAGGCCGTGGTCGTCTCCGTAGACCTGGCGGAGCCGGTCGTCGACGTTGGACAGCCCGATGCCGCCCGACGGGCTGACCTCGCGCGCCAGGATGCGGCGCAGCAGGCCCGGGTCCATGCCGGCGCCGTCGTCCTCGATGACGACGAGGGCCTCGGCGCCCGCGTCCTGTGCGGTGATCTGGATGCGGCACCGGTCGGACTTGCCCTCAAGGCCGTGCTTGACGGCGTTCTCGACGAGCGGCTGGAGGCACAGGAAGGGCAGCGCGACCGGCAGCACCTCGGGGGCCACCTGGAGGGTGACGGCGAGGCGGTCGCCGAAGCGGGCCCGCACCAGCGCCAGGTAGTGGTCGATGGCGTGCAGTTCGTCGGCGAGGGTGGTGAAGTCGCCGTGCCGGCGGAACGAGTAGCGGGTGAAGTCGGCGAACTCCAGGAGCAGCTCGCGGGCGCGCTCGGGGTCGGTGCGCACGAAGGACGCGATCACCGCGAGCGAGTTGAAGATGAAGTGCGGGGAGATCTGCGCCCGCAGCGCCTTGATCTCGGCCTCGATGAGCCGGGTGCGGGACTGGTCGAGGTCGGCCAGCTCCAGCTGGACGGAGACCCAGCGGGCGACCTCGCCGGCGGCCCGGACCAGGACGGCGGACTCGCGGGGCGCGCACGCGACGAGGGCGCCGTGCACCCGGTCGTCGACGGTGAGCGGGGCGACCACCGCCCAGCGCACCGAGCAGTCGGGGGTGTCGCAGGTGAGCGGGAAGGCCTCGCCGCGGCCGGTCTCCAGCGGTCCTGCGAGACGTTCCATGATCTCCGAGCGGTGGTGGGCGCCCACGCCGTCCCAGACCAGGACCTCCTTGAGGTCGGTCAGGCACAGCGCGTCCGTGCCGAGCAGGGAGCGCAGCTTGCGGGCCGACTTCCCCGCGGTCTCCTCGGTCAGGCCGCCGCGCAGCGGGGGTGTGGCCAGGGACGCGGTGTGCAGGGTCTGGAAGGTGGCGTGCTCGACCGGGGTGCCGAGGCCACCGAGGTTCTGCGGGCGGGCCGTGCGCCGCCCCAGCCAGAAGCCCGCCGCCAGCAGGGGGAGCAGGGCGACGGCGAGGCCCGCGAGGAAACCGCCCATGGAGCCGCTCACGGAGCCGCCTCCTTGCGCAGGTCCTCCGCGGCGCGCAGTTCGTCTCTGCGCAGGTCCTCCGTGCGCAGTTCCTCCGCGCGCAGCTCTTCCGGCAGGTGGAAGCGGGCCAGGATCGCCGCCGTTCCGGCCGGTACCCGGCCCGGGGTGGCCAGGGAGACCAGCACCATGGTGAGGAAGCCCAGCGGCACCGACCAGAGCGCGGGCCAGGCCAGCAGCGCGTGCAGCGCATCGCCGCCACCCGGGAAGCCGCCCATGGTGGCGGCGACGGCGAGCAGGGCTGAGCCGCCGCCCACCAGCATCCCGGCCGCCGCGCCGGGCGGGGTCAGCCGCCGCCACCAGATGCCGAGGACGAGCAGCGGGCAGAAGGAGGAGGCGGACACGGCGAAGGCGAGGCCGACGGCGTCGGCGACCGGCAGCCCGCCGACCAGCGCGCTCGCCGCCAGCGGTACGGCCATGGCGAGGACGGTGCCGAGCCGGAAGTGCGGTACGGCACGGGACGGCAGCACGTCCTGGGTGAGGACGCCCGCGACGGCCATGGTCAGCCCCGACGCGGTCGACAGGAACGCGGCGAAGGCACCGCCCGCCACCAGGGCGCCGAGCAGGTCGCCGCCCACTCCCCCGATCACCCGGTCGGGCAGCAGCAGGACGGCGGCGTCGGCGTCGCCGGTGAGGGTCAGCTCGGGGGCGTACAGGCGGCCGAGGGCGCCGTAGACGGGCGGCAGCAGGTAGAAGGCGCCGATCAGGCCGAGCACGGCGACGGTGGTGCGGCGGGCGGCGACGCCGTGCGGGCTGGTGTAGAAGCGGACCACGACGTGCGGCAGGCCCATGGTGCCGAGGAAGGTGGCGAGGATCAGTCCGTACGTGGCGTACAGCGGGCGCTCGGTGCGGCTCTCGGCCCGGGAGGGCGACAGGGCGTCGTCGGCGCCGCGTCCGGCGGCCGGGACCGGGGTGTCCTCGGCGAAGGTGAGCCGGGTGCCGGACTCGATGTGATGGGTACCGGTGGGCAGGCCGATCCGGGCGTCGTCGTGGGTGCGGCCGTCCACGGTGCCGTCGACGGTGACGGTCAGCGGACGGTCGAGCTTGAGGGTGAGGCTGTCGTCGACCCGGACGGAGCGCTGCTCGCGGAAGGTGGCGGGTTCGTCGAAGGGCCGGCCAGGGGCGCCGTCGCCCTGCCAGGCCAGCACCAGGAAGAGGGCGGGGACGAGCAGGGCGGTGAGTTTCAGCCAGTACTGGAAGGCCTGGACGAAGGTGATGCTGCGCATGCCGCCGGCGGCGACGATGGCGGTGACGACGACGGCGACGATCACCCCGCCCAGCCAGTCGGGCGCCCCGCTCAGCACGGTCAGGGTCAGTCCGGCGCCCTGGAGCTGGGGCAGCAGGTACAGCCAGCCGACGCCGACGACGAAGGCCCCCGCGAGCCGCCGTACCGCCTGGGAGGCGAGCCGGGCCTCGGCGAAGTCGGGCAGCGTGTAGGCGCCGGAGCGGCGCAGCGGGGCGGCGACGAAGAGCAGCAGGACCAGATAGCCGGCGGTGTAGCCGACGGGGTACCAGAGCATGTCGGGGCCCTGGACCAGGACCAGGCCCGCGATGCCGAGGAAGGACGCGGCGGAGAGGTACTCGCCGCTGATGGCGGCGGCGTTCAGGCGGGGGCCGACGGTGCGGGAGGCGACGTAGAAGTCGGAGGTGGTGCGGGAGATGCGCAGGCCGAAGGCGCCCACGAGGACGGTGGCGACCACGACGAGGGCGACGGCGGGTATGGCGTAGCTGGAGTTCATGGCGCCTTCACGGCCTCGCTGGACAAGGTCATCGGTCCTCGACGAGGCGGACGAAGTCGCGTTCGTTGCGTTCGGCGCGGCGCACGTACCAGCGGGCGAGGAGGACCAGCGGGGCGTACAGGCCGAAGCCGAGGACGGCCCATTCCAGGCGGCGGGCGTCGGGCATCGCCGCGAACAGCAGCGGCAGCGGTCCGACGAGGAGTCCGAGGACCGCGAAGGCGGTGAGGCCGGCGCGCAGCTGGCTGCGCATGAGGGAGCGGACGTAGGTGTGCCCGAGGGTGGTCTGCTCGTCGATCTCGGTGCGCGGGCGGTAGTACCCGGAGGCCCGTCGGGTGCGCCTGGGCGGGCCGGTGACGGTGACGCGGCGTTCGGTGGGGTCCTGGGGCATGTCTCACGGCCTCCGCATGAGCAGGTCCCGCAGTTCGCGGGAGTGGCGCCGGCTGACCTGGAGTTCCTCGGTGCCGACCAGGACGCTGACGCTGCCGGCGTCGAGTCGGAGTTCGCCGATGTGGCGCAGGGCGACGAGGTGGCGGCGGTGGATGCGGACGAAACCGCGGGCGCGCCAGCGCTCCTCCAGGGTGGACAGGGGGATGCGGACGAGGTGGCTGCCCCGGTCGGTGTGCAGGCGGGCGTAGTCGCCCTGGGCCTCGACGTGGGTGATGTCCTCGACGGGGACGAAGCGGGTGACGCCGCCGAGTTCCACGGTGATGTGGTCGGGGTCGGGTTCGTGCACGGGTATGCGCGGAGCGGGGGTCGTGGTGCCCCGGCGTTCGACGGCGCGGCGGACCGCCTCGGCGAGCCGTTCCCTGCGGACGGGTTTGAGGACGTAGTCGACGGCCTTGAGGTCGAAGGCCTGCACGGCGAAGTCCTCGTGCGCGGTGACGAACACGACCAGCGGCGGCCGGGCGAACCCGCTCAGCAGCCGGGCCAGGTCGAGTCCGTCCAGGCCCGGCATCTGGATGTCGAGGAAGACGACGTCGATGGCGTCCGGACCGTCGGGGCCCGACTCCAGGGCGCGGTTGATGCGGCGCAGCGCCTCGGTCGCGTCGCCCGCGCCCTCCGCCGTACCGATGCGGGGATCGGCGTTCAGCAGGAACACGAGTTCCTCGAGCGTGGGGCGTTCGTCGTCGACAGCGAGGGCGCGCAGCATGAGGCTGGAGTGTAGGAGCAATCCGTACGCCTGCACACGTTCCCGTCGCGGACGTATCCGCTGGATACAGTGCCCGCATGAACAGCAGGCCCACCCCGTTCGACGAACTAGACCGGAAGATCGTCACCGCCCTGGTGGCGAACGCCAGGACGTCCTTCGCGGAGATCGGCGCGGAGGTCGGGCTGTCCTCGACGGCGGTCAAGCGCCGGGTGGACCGGCTGCGCGAGACCGGTGTGATCACCGGGTTCACGGCGACGGTGCGCCCTTCCGCGCTGGGCTGGCGCACCGAGGCGTACGTGGAGGTCTACTGCGAGGGGGCGGCCCCGCCGAGGCGGCTCGCGGAGGTCGCGCGCGGCTATCCGGAGATCACGGCGGCGATGACGGTGACCGGCGGTGCGGACGCGTTGCTGCATGTGCGGGCGCGGGACGTGGAGCACTTCGAGGAGGTGCTGGAGCGGATCCGGGCCGAGCCGTTCATCCGGAAGACCATCAGTGTGATGGTGCTGTCCCATCTGATCCAGGACGCTCCGGAGGCCGGCGCGAGCCTTCCGGCACCCGAAGGCGGGGCACCCGGCCCGGCCGAGGGCGCAGCAGACGTGCGCTGACCTGGCTCAGGACGCAGCGATACTGCGCCAACACGCAGCTTTTGTCGCTTGTCGTCCGTCTCCTTCGCTTTCTACCGTGGTGTCATCCCTCAGTCACAATCTGTCAGGAAGCGGAGGAACCCCTCTGTGCCCGAATCACGTGTGCCGCGCCGGCGGCGCTTCCTGGTCTGCGAACCCAGACACTTCGCCGTGCAGTACGCGATCAACCCGTGGATGTCGACCGGCCGACCGGTCGACGTCATCCGCGCCCTGGACCAGTGGCAGGCACTGGTCGACGCCTACCGCACCCACGGCCACACCGTCGACGCCGTCGGACCGGTCCCGGGCCTGCCCGACATGGTCTTCGCCGCGAACTGCGCGGTCGTCGTCGAGGGCCGGGTCTTCGGCTCCCGCTTCCACGCGCCCGAGCGGCGTCCCGAGTCCGTGCCCTATGAGGCGTGGTTCAAGACGGAGGGCTTCGAGGTCCACCACCCCGAGGCGGTCTGCGAGGGCGAGGGCGACCTGGTCCCGGCCGGCCGCTGGATCCTGGCCGGCACGGGGTTCCGTACGACCCGTGAGGCGCATCGCGAGGTGCAGGAGTTCTTCGGCGTACCGGTGATCTCGCTGACGCTCGTGGATCCGTACTTCTACCATCTGGACACGGCCCTGTTCGTGCTCGACGACGGCAGCGACGGGACCCCCGGGAACGTCGCCTACTACCCCGGGGCCTTCTCGCCCGGCAGCCGTGAGGTGCTGGAGCGGCTCTACCCGGACGCGGTGATCGCCACCCGCGAGGACGCCATGGCGTTCGGGCTCAACTCCGTCTGCGACGGGCGGCACGTGTTCATCTCGCCCGGGGCCCGGGAACTCGCCGATCAGCTCGCCGGCCTCGGCTACGTCCCCGTCCCCGTCGACCTGTCCGAGTTCCACAAGGCGGGTGGCGGCATCAAGTGCTGCACCCAGGAGATCCGGGAGATCCGCTCATGACCGCACCCGCCCGCAACCGGGGCTCCGAGGAGCTGATCCGCGCGGAGGAGCCCGTCCTCGCGCACAACTACCACCCGCTGCCCGTGGTCGTGGCCCGCGCGGAGGGCGCCTGGGTCGAGGACGTGGAGGGCCGCCGCTACCTGGACATGCTGGCCGGCTACTCGGCGCTCAACTTCGGCCACCGCCACCCGGCGCTGGTCGACGCCGCCCACCGCCAGCTGGACCGGCTGACCCTCACCTCCCGCGCCTTCCACAACGACCGGCTCGCGTCCTTCGCCGAGCGGCTGGCCGCGCTGACCGGCACGGACATGGTGCTGCCGATGAACACCGGCGCGGAGGCGGTGGAGAGCGGCATCAAGGTGGCCCGCAAGTGGGCCTACGACGTGAAGGGCGTCCCGGCCGACCGGGCGACGATCGTCGTCGCGGCGGACAACTTCCACGGCCGTACGACGACGATCGTGAGCTTCTCCACGGACGAGACGGCCCGCTCCGGCTTCGGCCCCTTCACGCCCGGCTTCCGGGTCGTCCCGTACAACGACCTGGCGGCGATGGAGGCGGCGGTCGACGAGACGACGGCGGCCGTGCTGATCGAGCCGATCCAGGGCGAGGCGGGCGTGCTGATCCCGGACGACGGCTATCTGGCCGGCGTACGGGAGCTGACCCGCCGGGCCGGGTGCCTCTTCGTCGCGGACGAGATCCAGTCGGGTCTCGGCCGCACGGGGCGCACCCTCGCCGTCGAGCACGAGTCGGTGGTGCCGGACGTGGTGCTGCTCGGCAAAGCGCTGGGCGGCGGCATCGTCCCGGTGTCGGCGGTGGTCGGCAGCCGGGAGGTGCTCGGTGTGCTGCACCCGGGCGAGCACGGTTCGACGTTCGGCGGCAATCCGCTGGCGGCCGCGGTCGGCACGGCGGTGGTGGAGTTGCTGGAGACGGGCGAGTTCCAGCGCCGGGCGACCGAGCTGGGCGCGGTGCTGCGCGAGGGGCTGACCGCCCTGGTCGGCAGGGGCGTCGTCGGTTTCCGCGCGCGCGGGCTGTGGGCGGGCGTCGACGTCGACCCGGCGCTCGGCACGGGCCGCGAGATCAGCGAGCGTCTGATGCGCGAGGGCATCCTCGTCAAGGACACGCACGGCTCCACGATCCGCCTGGCGCCGCCGCTGACCGTCACCGGTGAGGAGCTGGAAGGTGCGCTCGGGACGCTGGAGAAGGTCCTGACGTCCTGACGTCCTGACGTCCTGACGTCCTGACTCCTGACTCCTGACGTCCTGACCGCTGACGACCTGACCCCGCCCGGAGGTCCTGTCACGGAGCGGCTCGGCCCCGGTCGAGCCGCTCCACGTGTGTCACGTTGTCCCGGTCCTCGGCGTCCTCGCCGGGCTCGCCCGCGAACCAGGCGTCGAGGATCTCCCGCAGCAGCGGCGCCGACGTCAGCCGCAGACTGAGCGCGAGCACATTGGCGTCGTTCCAGCGGCGGGCCCCGTCCGCCGTGTACGCGTCCGCGCACAGGGCCGCCCGTACGCCCGGCACCTTGTTCGCGGCGATCGACGCGCCCGTGCCGGTCCAGCAGCACACCACCGCCTGGTCGGCCGTGCCGTCGGCGACCTCACGCGCCGCCCGCTCCGAGCACACCGCCCACTGAGAGTCGGCCCCGGGCCGCAGCGCGCCGTGCGCCAGCACCTCGTGGCCCCGTCCGCGCAGTTCCTCGACGAGGAGGCGGGCGACGGGTTCGTCCATGTCGGAGGAGACGGAGATACGCATGCGCGCAGCGTACTCACGCGCCCGTCCGCGCGCCGCCCACCTCATCGGCTCAACCACATGACTGAAGTCACGACCATACCCAGGATGATCGGGGGAACGGTACGACCTGAGAAACGTACGACCGAGCAGCACTCCGCCGGGAGCGACTGCCCGTGGAAAGGGAGTCCGCCACGTCCCCCACCGAGAACGGCCATGAATCCGACGCCGCGGCGGTCCGCCGCCACCCGGCCCTGTTCCGGGCGATCAAGCGTCGGCAGAACCCCCGGCTGCGCCGGTCGGACATCACCGTCACGGACGAGGCCGCGGTCAAGAGAGCGGTGAAGGCCGCCTCCCTGGGCAATGCCATGGAGTGGTTCGACTTCGGCATCTACGCCTACCTCGCCGGCACCATCGGCCGCGTGTTCTTCCCGTCCGGGAGTGACACCGCGCAGCTGCTCTCCTCGTTCGCCACGTTCGCCGTGGCGTTCCTGGTGCGCCCGCTCGGCGGCATGGTCTTCGGTCCGATGGGTGACAAGGTCGGCCGCAAGAAGGTGCTCGCGCTGACGATGATCCTCATGGCGATCGGCACCGCCGCCATCGGGCTCATCCCCAGCTACGACTCCATCGGCTTCTGGGCCCCCGTCCTGCTGATCCTGTTCCGCCTGCTCCAGGGCTTCTCGACCGGCGGCGAGTACGGCGGTGCCTCCACGTTCATCGCCGAGTACGCGCCCGACAAGCGGCGCGGCTTCTTCGGCAGCTTCCTGGAGCTGGGCACGCTGGCCGGGTACACCGGCGCCGCGAGTCTGGTCACCGGCCTCACGACCTGGCTCGGCAGCGACACCATGGACGCCTGGGGCTGGCGCATCCCGTTCCTCGTCGCGGCGCCGCTCGGCATCGTCGGTATCTACCTGCGGCTGAGGCTGGACGACACGCCCGCGTTCCTGAAGCTGGAGGACTCCAACGTCCACATCTCGGAGGCGGCGACGGCGGTGGAGACCACCGCTCGGGGCGACCTCGCCAAGATCTTCCGCACGCACTGGCGCCAGCTGGTGCTGTGCATCGCGCTCGTCGGCGCGTACAACATCACCGACTACATGCTGCTGTCGTACATGCCCACGTATCTCTCGGACGAGCTGCACTACAGCGAGAGCCACGGCCTGATGATCCTGGTGGCCACCATGGTGCTGCTGATGCTGATCATCAACCAGGTCGGCCGCCTGTCCGACCGCTACGGCCGCAAGCCCCTCCTCATGACCGGCATGATCAGCTTCTTCGTCCTGTCCGCCCCGGCCTTCGTGCTGGTGCAGGACGGCAGTCTGCTCGCCGTCTCGGCCGGCATGCTGATGCTCGGCCTCTCCCTGGTCTGCCTGCTCGGCACGATGTCCGCGGCGCTCCCGGCGATGTTCCCCACCAACGTCCGCTACGGCTCCCTGTCGGTCGGCTACAACCTCTCCGCGTCGCTGTTCGGCGGTACCACGCCGCTGGTCATCACCGCCCTGATCAGCGTGACCGGCTCCGACATGATGCCCGCCTACTACGCGATGGCCGCGGCCCTGGTCGGTGTCGTGGCGGTGGCCTGCATGAAGGAGACGGCCCAGCAGCCCCTCGAAGGCTCCCCGCCCTCGGTGCAGAGCCAGGAGGAGGCGGCGGAGATGGTCGAGTCGCAGGCCCCCACGCCGAAGTTCTGACCACGCGTCGTCGGGCGGTGGGGCCGGCGCGTACCCCGCCGCCCGGTCGATGTCTCGGTCGATGTCTCGGTCGATCGAAGAGGGGCTGAACCGGGCCCGGCCCGATCGGCACGGTCCGGGCTACGATCGATCACCGGACGCGGACGTCCAACACGGAGCCGTGCCGTGCCTACCGGGAGAGTGGGAGACACACCGTGTTCTACTACGTGCTCAAGTACGTACTGCTGGGCCCGCTGCTGAGAGTCGTCTTCCGCCCCCGGATCGAGGGCCTGGACCACGTGCCGGCGTCGGGGGCGGCCATCGTCGCGGGCAACCACCTCTCGTTCTCGGACCACTTCCTGATGCCCGCGGTGCTCAGACGGCGCATCACCTTCCTCGCCAAGGCCGAGTACTTCACCGGGCCGGGCCTCAAGGGCCGGCTGACCGCGTTCTTCTTCCGCAGTGCCGGGCAGATCCCCGTCGACCGCACCGGCAAGGAGGCGGGGCATGCCGCGATCCGTGAGGGGCTCGGCGTGCTGGGCAAGGACGAGCTGCTCGGCATCTATCCGGAGGGCACGCGCTCGCACGACGGCCGGCTGTACAAGGGCAAGGTCGGCGTCGCCGTGATGGCGCTCAGGGCCGGGGTGCCGGTCGTGCCCTGCGCGATGATCGGCACCTTCGAGGCGCAGCCGCCGGGCCGGAAGATCCCGAAGCTGCACCCCGTGGTGATCCGCTTCGGCGAGCCCCTGGACTTCTCCCGCTACGCCGGCCTGGAACGGGAGAAGGCCGTGCTGCGCGCCGTCACCGACGAGATCATGTACGCCGTCCTGACGCTGTCCGGCCAGGAGTACGTCGACCGGTACGCGGCCGACGTGAAGGCCGAGGAGGCGGCGAAGGCGGCGAAGGGGCCGAGGTTCCCCCGGCTGCCGCACCGCTAGGGGAACGTTGTCTGCCGTCGGCAGAAGGGCGTGGCCGGGTGGCCGGGCGGGCGCCTACGGTCGCTGTATGACACGTGCTGTGGTGGTCGGAGCGACGGGGCAGATCGGACGGGTGGCGGTGGGGGCGCTGGTCCGCGACGGCTGGGAGGTGACGGCCGTCTCGCGGGGCGGCGAGCGGGACGGGGACTGGCCGGAGGACGTACGTGTGGTGCGGGCCGACCGGGAGGACGACGCGGCCCTGTCGGCGGCGGTGGGTGACGGCTGTGACGCCCTGGTGGACATGACGGCCTTCGGGGAGGACCACGCGCGGCAGTTGGTCTCGCTCGCCGGGCGGGTCGGCTCGGCGGTGGTGATCTCCAGTCTGTCGGTCTACGAGGACGACAAGGGCCGCAACTTCGACACACAGGCCGAGCCCGACGGCTTCCCCGAGTACCCGGTGCCGGTCACCGAGGAGCAGCGCACGGTCCGCCCCGGCGACACCTCGTACAGCACCCGTAAAGCGGCGCTGGAACAGGAACTCCTCGCGGTGGGCGACCGGTTGCCCGTCACACTGCTGCGCGCGGGCGCGATCCACGGCCCGCACTGCCGGACCCCGCGCGAGCTGTACTTCGTCAAGCGCAACCTCGACGGCAGGCGTCGGCGCGTCCTCGCGTACGGCGGGGCGAGCCGCTTCCACCCGGCGAGCGTGCACAACATCGCCGAGCTGATCCGGCTGGCCGCCCCGCGCCCGGGGACGCGCGTCCTGAACGCGGTCGATCCGGACGCGCCTACGGTGGCGGAGATCGCGGCGGCGATCGACGCGGTGATGGGCGTGGAGGCCGAGGACGTACTGGTGGACGGTCCGCCGCCCGCGGCCGGCGTGGGCGACACGCCGTGGTCGGTGCCCGTGCCCGTGGTGTGCGACATGACGGCGGCGGAACGGCAGTTGGGCTACCGCCCGGTGGTCCGGTACGCCGAGACCCTGCCGGACACGGTCGCCTTCCTGGCGGAGCGGCTGGCCGGCCGGGACTGGCGGGAGGCGTACCCGAAGATGTTCCGCGCGTACGGCGACCTCTTCGACTACGCGGCGGAGGACACCTGGCTGGCGGCGCGGCAGGGCTGAGCACGGCGGAGGGGGCGGCCGGTCGGACCGGCCGCCCCCTCCTCGTGCCCGCTCGTCGTTACGGCTTGGGTGTGGCGTGCGGGGCGCAGGTCACGTCCCGGGCGTCCACCTTGCCGGTGAGCAGGTAGGTGTCCACCCGCTCGTTGATACACGGGTTGACGATGCCGGTGACGCCGTGCGAACCGGCGTCCCGCTCGGTGATCAGACGCGAGCCCTTGAACCGCTGGTGCAGTTCGACGGCGCCCGCATACGGAGTGGCCGCGTCCCGCTCGGACTGGACGATCAGCACCGGCGGGAGACCCTTGCCGCTCTTCACGTTCACCGGGGTCTGCTGCTTGACCGGCCAGGTGGCGCACGGCAGGTTCATCCAGGCGTTGGCCCAGGTCATGAACGGGTGGTCGCGGTGCAGCCGGGTGTTGTCCCGGTCCCAGGTGCGCCAGTCCGTGGGCCACTTGGCGTCGGCGCACTCCACGGCGGTGTAGACGGCGTTGCCGTTCTCCGCGGAGGCGTTGCCCGCGGTGTCGGACGGGTCGGGGGCGGCGGCGTCGACGAGGGCCTGGGTGTCACCGGCGACGTACTTGCCGAAGACCTTCGCGACCGGCACCCACGCGGAGTCGTAGTACGGGGCGCTCTGGAAGAAGGAGATCAGTTCCGCCGGGCCGACGACCCCGCCGAGCGGCTCCTTCTTCGCGGTGGCGCGCAGTTCGAGCCACTGCTCCTGGACCTCGGCGCGGGTGTCGCCGAGGTGGAAGGTGGCGTCGTTCTTCGCGACCCAGTCCTGCCAGTCCTTCCAGCGCTGCTCGAAGGCGACGTCCTGGTCCAGGTTGGCCTGGTACCAGATCTTGTCGCGGGACGGGTTGACGACGCTGTCGACGACCATCCGGCGCACGTGGTCCGGGAAGAGGGTGCCGTAGACGGCGCCGAGGTAGGTGCCGTAGGAGACGCCGAGGAAGTTGAGCTTCTTCTCGCCCAGCGCGGCGCGGATGACGTCGAGGTCGCGCGCGGTGTTCGGCGTGGTCATGTGCGGGAGCATCTCGCCGCTGCGCTCGTAGCAGCCCTCGGCGTACTCACGGGCGAGCTTGCGTTGGGCGAGCTTGTCGGCCTCGGAGCCGGGCACGGGGTCCATCTTGGGTGCCTTGACGAACTCCTGCGGGTCGACGCAGGAGATGGGCGCGGACTTGCCGACGCCGCGCGGGTCGAAGCCGACGAAGTCGTAGGCCTTGGCCGCGTCGGCCCAGACCGCGCTCTTGCCGGTGACGCGGGCCGGGAAGCGCAGGCCGGAGCCGCCCGGGCCGCCGGGGTTGTAGAGGAGCGCGCCCTGGCGCTCGGCCTTGGTGCCGGTGTTGCCTATGCGGTCGACGGCTATCTCGATCTGCTTGCCGAAGGGCTTGGCGTAGTCGAGCGGCACCGTGACGTAGCCGCACTGGATCGGCTTGGGCAGGTTCCAGTCGGCGGGGCAGTCCTGCCAGTCGACACCGGCCCGGGCGGCGCGGGCCGCGGCGATGGTGGTGCCGCGGGCCTCGCGGTCCCAGCCCTTCGCGTATCCGTGGCCGGTGGACGGAGCGGCGCTCGCGGCGGGCGCCGCGACGGCGCCGGCCATCAGCGTGGCCGTGACCAGCGCTCCGGCCGTGCCGAACACCGCCGTCCCGCGCCCCAGTCTGCTCTTCCTCAAGTGGCCCTCCCCGTACATGATTGCGACAAGTACGGGGATCCTCCCGGCTGTGCGTTCCCTGAGAACAGAGGCGGTACTACTTCTTTGCCAATCCGATAAACGGAGAAAAGTGTTCGGTCGCCGGAATCTCAGCCCAGCGCGTCCGACGCCTCCTCCAGCAACCGCCTGAGCAGCAGCGCGTCCGATGCCACGGCCGTCACCAGTGCGGCGGGGCCGGCGAGCGGCATGACCGCCACGCCCTCGGCGAAGCTCCGCGCCGCCGGTGGGCATGCCGCGAACTCCGGGCGTACGACGACGAGCTGTCCGACGGCACGGTGCCCCGCCAGCCCGGCGGGACCGTCCCAGCCGCCCGGGGCGCCGGGACCGCAGGCCAGCTCCTGGTCGAGCACGCACCGGCCCGCGATCCGTACCGTCAGACGGTTGGTGAGCCGCCCCGGTTCCTCACCCGACCGGCCGAGCACCTGTTCCTCCCGCAGCAGGAAACGGGCGTTGGCGGCGAGGTCGACACGTGTGGTGACGTGCAGGTCACTACCGTGCGCGGAGATCAACTGCTCGGGCAACCAGTGCAGTTCGGCGTCATCGCCAACGGTGAGCCGGACGTCGTAACGCGCGCCCGCCTTGTCCTGCCCGGGCAGGGCGAGGGTGGCGGCGGCCGAGCCGACCCGCAGCCGGGCGCCCCGCGCCGCCTCGGCGGCCACCGTGAAGTGGTCGCCGCCGAGCGGCCCGCTCATCGCGCCGACCAGCATGACCCGGGCCTCGGCACCGCTCCCCCGGGTCCGCCGCACCGCGAGGGGTCCCTCCCCCTCCAGCACCGGCAGGACGGTGCCGCCGCGTCCGTCACCGTGGGCGAGCACGCGCGCCCTCGCCCGTACGCCGCCCGGAGTGGTCACGCGGTCCACGCGGCGATCCGGTTCCGCACCCAGTCCGCGACGTCCCGTACGCCGTCCTCGCTCCGCAACGACTGGAGGACGACGGGTAGTTCACCGCGTTGCGCCTTCGCGTCGGCCGCCATGCGCGCCAGGTCCGAGCCGACGTACGGGGCGAGGTCGACCTTGTTCACGATCAGCAGATCGGCGGTGGTGACCCCGGGCCCGCCCTTGCGCGGGATGTCGTCTCCCCCGGCCACGTCGATCACGAAGATCTGGGCGTCGACGAGCCCCTTGGAGAAGGTGGCGGTGAGATTGTCCCCGCCGGACTCCACCAGGACCAGGTCGAGCGGCCCGGCCTCGTCCTCCAGATCCTCGACGGCCTCCAGGTTGGCGGAGATGTCGTCCCGGATCGCGGTGTGCGGACAGGCCCCCGTCTCCACGGCACTGATCCGCTCCGGCGGCAGCACCGCCTCCCGAAGCAGGAACTCGGCGTCCTCACGGGTGTAGATGTCGTTGGTCACGACGGCGAGGGACAACTCCTCCCGCAGCGCCCGGCAGAGCGCGGCGACGGTCGCGGTCTTCCCGGACCCGACGGGCCCGCCGAGCCCGATCCGCAGCGCACGGCGGCGCCCGTCGGGCCGGTGGGCATCGGCGGAGACGGCGGGAAGGTCGTGGTGATGGTCGAGATGCATGCTGTGACTCCTGTAGCGGTATTCAGCCCTTCGGCATTCACAAACTGAGGCCGGCTGTATTCAGCCCGTCCGGCGTCTGAAAACTGAGGCCGGCTGTATCCAGCCCGTCCGGCGTTTGAGGACGAGGCCGTTCAGGCCGACGGGGGTCCAGGGGGCACAGCCCCCTGGCGGGGTCGAAGGGGCAGAGCCCCTGGGGTCGGGAAGGGAAGGGGCCGGCGGGGGCGAACCGGAGCCCCTACGAGGCGAACAGCCGCACAGGCCAGGCGGCATGCGCCTCCGCCCCGATCTCCAGCAACGGCGCCGACCGCGCGGGCAGCACGTCGACCCCGCCGGTCACCGCCTGCCGCCCCGCCTCCACCGCGTCCCGTGCCACCCGGTCGAGGTCGGGCGCGAGCCGCGCGAGCACGCCGGTCGCGTCGAACGGGTCGAGGCTGAGCAGCCGCACCACGGCCGTCGCCGGCCCGCTCACCCCCTCGTAGGCGGAGCAGTACGCCGCGTCCAGCGGCCCGAGCCCGGCCGCGCGGGCGGTCAGCCCGAGGACGACGGGCTGGTGGGCACCCTTGGGCAAGCGCCGCGCCAGCGCGTCGAGTTCGGGATGCGGCCAGGTGGCACGGGCAGCCCGCATGAGCTGCCGCCCGAGCCTGCGTGCCGCCACCCGCAGCGCGGGTGACGGAGTGCGGGCGTCCGCGGCCAGGTCGAGCTCGCCGGGGTCGACGCCGAGGGCCGCGGCTGCCGCGAGGGAGGCCGCGACGGCCCCGCTCGTGTGCAGCCGCCCCCGGCAGAACTCCTCCAGGCTCGCGGCGTCCGTGATGCGTCCCGCCCGGACGGCGGCCTCCGCCCCGCCGGAGTGGGCGTGCCCTCCGGCGGGGAAGCGGCCGTCCGCGAGGACGAGCAGTGTCGCGCGGCTCATACCGGCGCTCAGAAGAGGAAGTACCGCTGTGCGAGCGGCAGTTCGGTGACGGGTGCGGATTCGACGAGTTCGCCGTCGATGGTCACCGCGAAGGAGTCCGCGGCGACCTCGACTCGTGGCAGGGCGTCGTTCTGCCGCATGTCGGCCTTGGTACGGCCGCGGGTCGACCGGATGGGCACGAACGCACGCCCGAGACCGAGTCGTTCCGGCAGCCCGGCCTCGATGGTCGCCTCCGCCACGAAGGCGACCGAGTTGGCGGCGGGCGCCGAGCCGAGCGCGCCGAACATCGGGCGCGGCAGGACCGGCTGCGGCGTGGGGATGGAGGCGTTGGCGTCACCCATCTGCGCGTACGCGATCTGGCCGCCCTTGAGCACCAACTGCGGCTTCACTCCGAAGAACCGCGGGTCCCAGAGCACCAGGTCGGCGAGCTTGCCCGTCTCGACGGAGCCGACCTCGTGCTCGATGCCCTGGGCGACGGCGGGGTTGATGGTGTACTTGGCGACATAGCGACGGGCGCGCAGGTTGTCGGCGCGGGTGTCGCCGGGCAGGAAGCCCCGGCGCCGCTTCATCACGTGCGCGGTCTGCCAGGTCCGCAGGATCACCTCTCCGATGCGGCCCATGGCCTGGGCGTCCGACGACATGACGGAGATGGCTCCCATGTCGTGCAGGATGTCCTCGGCCGCGATGGTGCTGGGCCGGATGCGGGACTCCGCGAAGGCCAGGTCCTCGGGGACCGCGGGGTTCAGGTGGTGGCAGACCATCAGCATGTCGAGGTGTTCCTCGACGGTGTTGACGGTGTGCGGCCGGGTCGGGTTGGTGGACGCGGGCAGCATGTTGGGCAGCGAGACCGCCGTGATCATGTCAGGTGCGTGGCCGCCGCCGGCGCCCTCGACGTGGAAGGCGTGCAGGGTGCGGCCGGCGACGGCGTCGAAGGTGTCGCCGACGAAGCCCGCCTCGTTCAGGGTGTCGGTGTGGACGGCGAGTTGGACACCGGACTCCTCGCACACGTCCAGGCAGGCGGAGATGACGGCCGGGGTGGCACCCCAGTCCTCGTGGATCTTGAAGCCGAGGATGCCGGCGCGGAGTTGGTCGCGCATGGACTCCTTGGACATGGTGCTGCCCTTGCCCAGGAAGCCGATGTTGACGGGGCTGGACTCCAGGGCGGCGAACATCCGCGCGAGGTGCCAGGAACCGGGGGTGACGGTGGTCGCCTTGCTGCCCTCGGCGGGGCCGGTGCCGCCGCCGATCAGGGTGGTGACGCCGGAGGCGAGGGCCTCGTCGACGGCGGTCGGCGCGATGAAGTGGACGTGCGTGTCGATGCCGCCGGCGGTGACGATCTTGCCGTTGCCCGCGATGATCTCCGTCTCAGGGCCGATGACGAGGTCGGGGTGGACACCGTCCATGGTGTCCGGGTTGCCGGACTTGCCGATGGCGGTGATCCGGCCGTCGCGGATGCCGATGTCGGCCTTGACGATGCCCCAGTGGTCGATGATCACGGCGCCGGTGACAACGGTGTCGGGGGTGCCGTCGGCGCGGGTGGCACGGGACTGGCCCATGGACTCGCGCAGCACCTTGCCGCCGCCGAAGACGGCTTCGTCGCCGGAGCGGCCGGGGCCGCCCGAGCGGTCCTCCTCGATCTCGACGAGAAGGTCGGTGTCGGCGAGGCGGACGCGGTCGCCGGTGGTCGGGCCGAACAGGTCGGCGTAGGCGGGACGGGCCAGTTCAGGCATCGAGGGCACCTCCGGTCGCGCCGCGCAGACCCATGACGACGCGGGCACCCGCGAGGGGGACGAGTTCCACGTCGACCGGGATGCCGGGCTCGAACCGGACGGCGGTGCCGGCGGCGATGTTGAGCCGCATGCCGTGAGCCGCCTCACGGTTGAAGTCAAGACCGGGGTTGGCCTCGGCGAAGTGGTAATGGGAGCCGACCTGGACCGGCCGGTCGGCGGTGTTGAGCACGGTCAGGCGGGTGGTCTCGCACCCCTCGTTGAAGGCGACCGGCTCGTCGGCGAAGAGGATCTCTCCGGGAATCATGACTGCCGCCCCGTCAGATGATCGGATCGTGGACGGTGACCAGCTTGGTGCCGTCGGGGAAGGTGGCCTCGACCTGCACGTCGTGGATCATCTCGGGGATGCCCTCCATGACCTCGTCACGCTGGAGCAACTTGCGTCCGGAGGCCATGAGTTCGCCGACCGTGCGACCGTCCCGGGCGCCTTCGAGGAGGTGCGAGGTGATCAGCGCGACGGCCTCGGGGTAGTTGAGTTTCACACCTCGGGCGCGGCGCTTCTCCGCCACGTCCGCGGCCACATGGATGAGCAGTCTCTCCTGCTCGTGCGGGGTCAGTTGCATTTACCACCTCACAGGGCATGACGCCGGGACCGGACGGTCCGGCTGCCGCGTCCACCGCGACGGCTCTAGATGTAACACACATCAATGCGCGGGAGCGCGCACGCCGGTGACCCAAAAACCGCAGGTGGACGGGGTGAGAGTAGGGTTTCAGTGTTTCCGCCGCGTCACGCCTTTTTGACCGACTGATTACCGGTGCCGTCGGCGGCCTCCCGCATGCTCAACAACCCCCGCACGCCCGCCTGGAGAGCTTCCGGGGAGAAGCTGCCGAACAGCGCGTACTGGGCCCCGAAGCCCTGCACCGTCGCCATCAGCGTCCGGGCCACGGCGTCCGGGTCGACGTCGTCGCGCATCATGCCCGCTTCCTGATAGCGGACGACGACCTTCGCCCAGGACGCGAGGACCTTGGCGAAGCCCTCGTCGAGGAGGGCGGACAGCGTCTCGTTGCGCAGCGTCTCGGTCCAGGCCTGGATCATGAGCCGCGGGAACAGCCACCGGCCGTCTTCCGTCAGCGCCGGCCGCTCCCGCGCCATGTGCGCCAGGGTGCGGGCGATGAGCTCGTCGGGCATGGCCGGCGGGTCCTCCCGCGCCGCGCGCTCGTACACGTCCCGGATGGCGCCCAGCACCTCGGTGACGATGGCCTCGATCAGCTCCTCCTTGCCGCTGAAGTAGCGGTAGACGGCACCTGCCGAGAGGTCGACCTCCTTCAGCACGTCCTGCATCGACGTGGCGTGGAAGCCGTTGCGGGCGAAGCAGAGCGCGGCGCCGTCGAGGATCTGCCGGCGGCGGGCGTCGAGGTGTTCCTGGGATACGCGGGCCATGGCACCAACCTAAAACGAACGTTCCTTCTTGACAAGGAAGCCGGACCGGTCGCACGGTGGTGACAGGTAAAACGAACGATCCTTCTTTTTGGCAGGAGTCCTCATGGACAGCCGTCGCATGATCGCCGTGATCGTCCTGGTTCCCGTGCTGGTGGCGTTGGCCCTGTAGGCCTTCGCCTGGCCGGCCGCCCGCACGGCGCCCCGGGATCTGCCGCTCGGTGTGGCGGGGCCACCCGCCGCGGTCGCGCAGGTGGAGCAGCGGCTCGACCAGCGCGAGGGCGCCTTCGAGATCCACCGCTACGCCGACGAGGACGCGGCCCGCGGTGCCGTCGAGGACCGGACCGTGTACGGCGCGGTCATCGCCGGCGAGCGGGGCCCGAAGCTGCTCACGGCGTCCGCGGCGGGCCCCGCCGTCGACCAGCTGCTGCGGCAGGCGGTCACCGGGCAGGCGTCCACCGGCGCGGGGACTCCGGTCCAGGTCGTCGATGTGGTGCCCGCTCCCGAGGCGGACCCGCGCGGCGCGGCCTTCGGCGCGAGCGTGCTGCCGCTGGCGCTGGCCGGGATCGCGACGGGCGCGGTGGCGACCCTGCTGGGGCTGCGCGGCGCCCGCGCGGTCGCTGCACTGGTCGGCGCGGCCGCGCTGACCGGCCTGGTCGCGGCGGCGATCGCGCACAGCTGGCTCGGGGTGGTCACCGGTGACTGGTGGGCCGTGGCCGGCGTGTTCGGGCTGTCGACCCTGGCCGTCGGCGCGGGCATCGCCGGGCTCGGGGCGCTGCTCGGACGTGCCGGTCTCGGGCTGGGCGGGGCCGTGATGATGCTGCTGGGCAACCCCTTCTCGGGAGCGTCCTCGGCGCCGGAGATGCTGCCCCAGCCGGCCGGCGCGATCGGCCAGTGGCTGCCGCCGGGCGCGGGTGCCTCACTGTTGCGCTCGGTGTCCTTCTTCGACGGCGCCGCGGCCGCCGGCCCCGCACTGACGCTCACGTGGTGGGCCGTACTGGGCCTGTGCGCGGTACGGCTCGGCGGCGCACTGCGACAGCGCACGCAGGGCGACTCGACGGTGCCCGACCGGGCCCCGGCGCCGGCAGCGGCCGCCTGAGCGAGGCCGGCCGGCGTCAACGACGCCCGGGACCGATACAGCCGGGGCCCGTCCGGCGGGCCACGTCGCGGGAGACCGGCGACGCCCGATCAGCGCCGGCGAGCGGGCCAGTTTCGAGCGGCCACGGCCGACGACAACGCCACCGGGACAACGCTCACGCCCTTCAGCCAATGCACAGCCGACCGGGTCAAGGGCGCTCGGGATCAAAACGGCCGGGGCCCGTCCTGCGGGTCAGGTCGCGGGAAGGCGGCGGCCGGTCTGCGCCGGTCCGCGCCGGTCCGCGCCGGTGAGCAGGGTCTGGTCACCCCGGCGTGCGGGGCCTGATCATCCCGTGGGGCCGGTACGCGAAGGCGTGCCGGCCCCACGTCCGTGACCTGATCCGGCGGACAGGCGCTACGTCGGGTTCGGCCCCCGGTGTTCCGCCGCGATGCCGAAACGGTGCGGCTCGCGGGGCGCGGAGGCGGAGGCGGCGGCGTCCCGGACTCCGGTGACCGAGGTGATCACCTGGTCCTCCGGCGCTTCCCGGAGTTCCTCCAGACGCTCGAGGTCGGCGGCGGAGACGAGGGCGACGAGAGGCTTGCCGTGGCGCGTCACGACGACGCGTTCACCGCCGTACACCACCCGGTTGATCAGGTCGGCGAGCTCAGCCCTGGCTTGCGTCACCGGAATCTCGTAGGCCATGCCCCCAGCTTACGGTTCACCTCGCGACGACCGGCTGCGCCGCCGTTCGGCGGGGAGGACGATGGGGACGGGGGGCGAGCACAGGCCACCGGCCCCGGGAGGTACCCCATGGCAGGCGAACCGTCCTTCTTCGAACTCGGCGTGGCCGACCCCGAGCGCGGGCGCGTCTTCTACGGCGGCCTGTTCGACTGGGCCCTCGAAGCCGGCCCCACGGGGCGCGGGTTCTCCATCGGCACCGGCGGTGTGCCGGGCGGCCTGCACGGCGGTGACGCGGGAGCCTCCCCGTACCTCTTCTTCCGGGTCGACGACCTGGACGCCGCCGTGGCCAGGGTGCGGAGACTGGGCGGCTCGGTCCAGGACCTCGGCGAGGAGGACGCGGAGTCGGTGGCCCGGTTCGGCCGGTTCGCGCTGTGCCGGGACGATCAGGGCTCCTCCTTCGGACTGCACGAGCCCCCGCACGAGGGTTGAACGCGGCCCCCCACCGATCCCCCGAAGGTTCCTTCCGCTGCCGGCGAACGCGCGACCCCCCGCGATTCCTCCACCCTCCTAACGTACGTCCTGTACATTTTTTCAGGAGACAGTGCAGCCGAACACGGTCCTGCCACGAGGAGGGGTTCGCCATGACCCGACCGTCCGCCCGTCACGTCCTGCCCGAGTTCACCGAGCGCACGAGTACCGGGAGCCGGACGACGGACCCGTACTCGAAGCTGCTGGAGGAGCGGATCGTCTTCCTCGGGACACCGGTCGACGAGACCTCCGCGAACGACGTGATGGCGCAGTTCATGTACCTGGAACACCAGGCCCCGGACCGGGACATCGCGCTCTACATCAACTCGCCCGGCGGCTCCTTCACCGCGATGACGGCGATCTACGACACCATGCGCTACGTCGCCTGCGACGTGGAGACGACCTGCCTCGGACAGGCCGGCTCGTCCGCCGCGGTACTGCTGGCGGCGGGCACGCCCGGCAAGCGCGCCGTCCTGCCGGGCGCACGGGTGGTCATCCATCAGCCCGCGCTCACCGTCCCGGTGGAGGGACAGGCGAGCGACCTGGCAATCAAGGCCGACGAGTTGATCCGCGTCCGCGCCCGCCTGGAGGAAATTCTCGTACGGCACACGGGCCGCAGTCCCGAGCAGGTGAGCGCGGACATCGAGCGGGACACCGTCCTGGACGCACAACAGGCTCTGAAGTACGGCCTGGTGGACCGGATCGTACCCAGCCGCAGGACCATGTCCCCGGCATCCGGCGCGAGGTGATCCGGCGATGCTGCCACCGGAACTGCCGCCTCTGCCCGCCCTGGCCCGCGCCGAGGCCGAGCTGATCGACCGCTACCTGGACGTCGTCGACCTGCTCGGGCGCATCAACCCCGCGCGGGAGGGCGACACCTACCGCGGACTGCGGGCCGCCCAGGCGCTGGTCGGCAAGGCGGCCGCCCTGCGCGACGCGCTGGCGCTGATGCACCGGCGGAGCGAGACGGAGTTGCACGCCACGACCCTGGCCCGGGCGCTGCGCGTGCTGGACGGTGAACGGCGGACGGCGCGAGTCGGTCTACCGCCCTGTTCCTACAGTTGAGGCGCCAGGAGTCGAAACGGACCAAACGGCTTACCGCCTTTCGGCGTAGGAACACCTCCGATTTCCGACCGGCCGAGCTTGCGCGACCCGCGTGTCCGGACAGCGCGATGAGCCACTGCGTCGCTGGTCCCGGGGTCGTCACCACACCCACCGGTGACTCGAACACAGAGGCGTCCACCCGAACGGGTGAGTGGTGAGTAACAACACAAAGGGCACGTTCCGTTGGGAATTCCCCATGGGGCGAGACAAGATCCGTGACTGACGACAAGCCCCCGCCGCAGCGGCGGGGCGGTCCGGGCGGACGCCGAGTCCTGCCGCCGCCCGGACGACCGGTCGACAGGAGTGGATCGGCAGGAGTGGAGGACCCGAGCACGACGGGTCGCCGGAACGGTCGTCTCTGCGGGAGACGCGCCGGGCCGAGCAGCCCTTGGGGTGAAGCCGCACTCGTGCGGCCGGGCAACTTCGCCAGCCCGAATCCGACAGGTCATCCTTCACAGGCGGCTGACGAAGGGTTGCGCATGTCCGCGCTCAATCGTGTCCCGTCGCTGATGGCCCGTGCCGGTACGGCCTCGGCCCTCACCCTCGCCGCCGTGGGCGGTTCCGTAGTGGTCCCCGGCGCCGCCTCCGAGGCGGCCGCGGCGAGCCATGCGACGAAGGCCCTCAAGATCGCCGCCTCCAAGAAGGGCGCGCCATACAAATGGGGCGCCGTCGGACCAAGCAGGTTCGACTGTTCGGGGCTGACGCTGTACTCGTTCAAGAAGGCCGGCAAGAAGCTGCCGCGCACCGCCGCCCAGCAGTACAACAAGACCCGTCACATCTCCGCCAAGAACCGCAAGACCGGGGACCTGGTGTTCTTCCACTCGGGCCGCAGCGTCTACCACGTCGGCATCTACGCCGGGAAGGGCAAGATCTGGCACGCCCCGAAGACCGGGGACGTGGTGCGTCTGCAGAAGATCTGGACCGGCAGCGTCTGGTACGGCCGGGTCAAGTAGCCCGCCCGAGGGGGTGACGGCGCCCTGACCCGCCGTCACCCCCTCGGGTGCGCGGTATGCGCCTGGGGCGCGCCTCGTGCCGTCGGCGCCTCACCGCTGCGGCTCCTGGCTTCCCACGGCCTGCCCGACGACCGTGGCCGGTTCGGTGGGCACCGGACCGCCCGGCGGCGCCCAGGGCAGTTCGATGGAGACGGTCTTGCCGCCCTCGCGCGTGGGCCGCACTCTCAGCTTGCCGCCGCACTCCGCCGTCAGCCAGCGGATGATCACCATGCCGCGGCCGTTGTCCTGCTGGACGGCGGCGGGCAGGCGCTTGGGGAACCGCGGGTGGCTGTCGGTGACACCGATGCGCAGCCGCTCGTCACGGTCGAGCACGAGGTCCACGGTGAAGGTGGGCGATTGTCCGAACGTGTGCTGGACCGCGTTGGTCGTCAGCTCGGAGACGATGAGCCGGACGGTTTCGGACACGTCGGTGTCCGGCGGCAGGCCCCACTCCGCCAGAGTCCCGACCACATAGGTACGCGCGGCGGCCACCGAGGCGGGATCGCTCGGCAGAGTGACGGATGCTTCCAGATGGTCTGCCATGGCGACGTCGTCCCTTTCCCACGGGACCGCAGCCGGACACGGAGCGGATGGTTCGAGTACGGTCCCGGACTGGTGCTTCGCCGCCAGACTGCCATCACCGGGCCGGTGAAGGGCGGCGATCCACCAAGATATGCATATATCTGTCGCTCAAAGCGGTGAACTCTGCGACGGCAGAGCGTATTTGGGCGGCCCATAAGGAGTAAGGGGGTGGCCGATGCAGCACGGTCCCGTGGTGCGCCGTCGGAAGCTGGGCGCGGAACTGCGCGCCCTGCGCACGTCGGCGGGTATCACCAGCGGCGAGGCGGCCCGGCTGGTGGGCTGGCACCAGTCGAAGGTCAGCCGGATCGAGACCGGGACGAGCGGGGCGAAACCGGCCGACGTGCGGTTACTGCTGGACGCCTACGGCGTGGACGACGACCAGTTGCGGGAGCTGCTGGAGATGCTGGCGGGCTCCGACGACGCGGTCGGCCGGAACCACTGGTGGCACGCCTATCGTGGGGTACTGCCCCCGGCCTACCGCGATTTCATCAGCCTGGAGTCCCAGGCGAGCGCGATGCGCACGCTGGAGACCACGGTGGTCCCCGGGCTGCTGCAGACACCGGAGTACGCCCGCGCGGTGACGCGCGCCGCGGCGGACGGGCTGCCGGAGGAGCGGCTGGACACGCTGGTGGAGGTCCGGCTGGCCCGGCAGGACGTACTGCGGGCGCAGCCGCCGCTGCTGCTGAGCGCGGTTCTGGACGAGGCGGTGCTGCGCCGGGAGGTGGGCGGCCCCGATGTCATGTCCCGTCAGCTGGAGCGACTGGTCGAGGCCGCGCGTCTCCCCCATGTCCGGCTCCAGGTACTGCCGTTTGCCGCCGGGGCGCACATCGGTGTCACCGGCCCTTTCGTAATCTTCTCTTTTTCGAGCACTTCTGATCTGGACGTGGTTGTTCTCGACCACTTGACGAGTAGCCTGCATCTCGAACGGAAAGAAGACCTAGAGGCCTATACCGAGGCCTTCAACGCCCTTCTGATCCATGCCCTTTCGCCCGAGGACTCGTTGGACTTCATCGCCGCGACCGCGGCAGGCGCGTAAGGAGGCACCATGTCAGGCTCACCGTCCGCACTCTGTCGGAACATCCCTGCCGGCACCGATCTGCACGACGTGCGGTGGCTGCGCAGCAGCTACAGCACGGGAGCGAACAACTGCGTGGAGACGGCCCGGCCGTCGGCCGGCCCCTGGGCCGGACTGCTCGCCGTGCGGGACTCCAAGGACCCGGCCGGGCCCGCGCTGCTCTTCTCCCCCGGGAGCTGGGCGATGTTCACGGCCGCCGTCCACCGCGACTGAACCGGTTGGGCGCCGGGCGAGGCACGGCCGTGTCACGCCGACTCATGGTCGCGTTTCGCCGATCACCCGTACAGCGCGTTCGATCTGTTCCCCGGAGAGGTCCGCACGAGCGGTCAGCCTGAGCCGTGAGACGCCGTCGGGTACGGAAGGAGGGCGGAAGCAGCCCACGGACAGGCCGGCCGCACGGCAGTCGGCCGCCCACCGTACGGCCCCCTCCGGGGACGGCGCCCGCACCGAGACGACCGCGGCGTCCGGACGTACCGCCGAAAGCCCGAGGGCGGTCAGGCGTGCGTGCAGTTCCGCCGCCACCTCGCGTGCCCGCGCCGCCCGCTCGGGCTCTCGGCGCAGCAGGGTGAGCGCCGCCAGCGCCGCGCCCGCCGCCGCGGGGGCGAGGCCGGTGTCGAAGATGAACGTCCGGGCCGCGTTGACCAGGTGGTCGATCACCCGGGCGGGGCCGAGCACGGCGCCGCCCTGACTGCCGAGCGACTTGGACAGCGTCACCGTCACGACGACGTCGTCGGCGCCCGCGAGCCCCGCCGCGTGCGGGGCGCCCCGGCCGCCGTCGCCGAGGACCCCGAGGCCGTGGGCGTCGTCGACGACCAGCCCGGCACCGTGCTCCCGGCACACCTCGGCGAGCCCGGCCAGCGGCGCGGCGTCGCCGTCGACCGAGAAGACCGTGTCGGAGACGGTGACGGCGGGCCCGTCGTGCGTCGCCAGTGCCTTGCGCACGGCGTCCGGGTCGGCGTGCGCCACGACCTGGGTCGTCCCGCGCGCGAGTCGGCAGCCGTCGATCAGCGAGGCGTGGTTGCCCGCGTCGGAGACGACGAGGGAGCCGTGCGGCGCCAGCGCGGTGACCGCGGCGAGGTTGGCCGCGTAGCCGGAGGAGAAGACGAGCGCGGCCTCGAATCCGCAGTAGGCGGCCAGTTCGCGTTCGAGCTCGGCGTGGAGTTCGGTCGTGCCGGTCACGAGCCGGGAGCCGGTCGCACCGCCGCCCCAGGTCCGCGCGGCCCGGACCGCCCCCTCGGTGACCTCCGGGTGCCGGGCCAGGCCGAGGTAGTCGTTGCTCGCCAGGTCCAGCAGCGGCGAGTCGGCCGGGCGGGGGCGCAGAATTCGTACGAGCCCGGCCCGGCGGCGCGCCTGGGCCTGCTCGTCGATCCAGCCGAACGCCATGGGTCGGTCCTCCGTCGTTTTGTAGGCAGTGGACAGACATTAGCGGCACGGCAGCCCCCGCGAGGTGTGGCAATACCCACACGGCGATCTGTCAGTGTTGTGCAAACTCTCCTTGGCCCCGGGCGGCCCCTTAGGACAGGATCGGCTCTCATGGACCTGCTGAACACGCTGGTGGACAAGGGGCTTCGGCGCGAGTCGCCGACCCGCGAGGAGGCTCTTGCCGTCCTCGCCACTTCCGACGACGACCTGCTCGATGTGGTGGCCGCGGCCGGCAAGGTGCGCCGCCACTGGTTCGGCCGACGGGTGAAACTCAACTATCTCGTCAACCTCAAGTCGGGCCTGTGTCCCGAGGACTGCTCCTACTGCTCGCAGCGGCTCGGCTCCAAGGCCGAGATCCTCAAGTACACGTGGCTCAAGCCCGACCAGGCCTCGCAGGCCGCCGCCGCGGGCGTGGCCGGGGGCGCCAAGCGGGTGTGCCTGGTGGCCAGCGGACGCGGTCCGACCGACCGGGACGTGGACCGGGTCTCGGACACCATCAAGGCCATCAAAGAGCAGAACGAGGCCGTCGAGGTCTGCGCCTGCCTGGGCCTGCTCTCCGACGGCCAGGCGGAGCGGCTGCGCGATGCGGGCGCCGACGCCTACAACCACAACCTCAACACGTCCGAGGCGACGTACGGGGACATCACCACCACGCACACGTACGCCGACCGGGTGGACACGGTGACCAAGGCGCACGCGGCCGGGCTGTCCGCCTGCTCGGGACTCATCGCGGGCATGGGCGAGAGCGACGAGGACCTGGTCGACGTGGTCTTCTCGCTGCGTGAGCTGGACCCGGACTCGGTGCCGGTCAACTTCCTGATCCCGATGGAGGGCACGCCGCTGGCCAAGGAGTGGCACCTCACCCCGCAGCGGTGCCTGCGCATCCTGGCGATGACGCGGTTCGTCTGCCCGGACGTCGAGGTGCGCATCGCGGGCGGGCGCGAGGTCCACCTGCGCACGATGCAGCCGCTCGCCCTGAACCTGGCCAACTCCATCTTCCTCGGCGACTACCTCACCAGCGAGGGGCAGGCGGGACATGCCGACCTGGAGATGATCGCGGACGCCGGGTTCGAGGTGGAGGGCGCCGGCGAGGTGACCCTGCCGGAGCACCGGGCGGCGGAGCGGGGCGCGTGCGGGTCGCACGCAGGCGGCTCGTGCGGGTCGCACGCGGACGGCGGTGCCTGCGGATCGCACGCCGAGGGCGGGGGCTGCGGGTCGCACGCCGACGGCGGTGTGTGCGGGTCCGTCCCGGCCGAGGCCGGCCGCAGGACCGGCGCGCCCGCCGAACCGGCGGTGGCCGGCGAAGCCCGTACGGACCTGGTCGCCGTACGCCGTCGTGGTGCCGGCACGGACCTCGCGCCCAATGCCTGAGCCCGCGTTGACGGTGGACGAACTGCTGGCGCTCGACCGGCGGCACGTCTGGCATCCGTACGGACCCATGCCGGGCCGGCAGGACCCGCTCGTCGTGGAGTCGGCGAGCGGAGTGCGGCTGCGTCCGGCCGACGGCTCGGGCGAACTCGTCGACGGCATGTCGTCCTGGTGGTCGGCGATCCACGGCTACAACCACCCGGTGCTGAACGAGGCCGCGCGCGACCAGCTGGAGCGGATGAGCCATGTGATGTTCGGCGGGCTCACCCACGAGCCCGCCGTGCGGCTGGCGAAGCTGCTTGTCGACATGACGCCCGAGGGCCTGGAGCACGTCTTCCTCGCCGACTCCGGGTCGGTGTCGGTCGAGGTCGCGGTGAAGATGTGCCTGCAGTACTGGCGCTCGCTGGGCCGCCCCGCCAAGCGCCGCCTGCTGACCTGGCGCGGCGGCTATCACGGCGACACCTGGCAGCCCATGTCGGTGTGCGACCCCGAGGGCGGGATGCACGAGCTGTGGGCGGGCGTCCTGCCGAGCCAGGTCTTCGCGGACGCGCCGCCGGCGGAGTACGAGGAGTCGTACGCGGATCACCTGCGCGCGCTGATCGAGCGGCACGCCGACGAACTGGCCGCGGTGATCGTCGAGCCGGTGGTGCAGGGCGCGGGCGGGATGCGGTTCCACTCCCCCGCGTATCTGCGGGTACTGCGGGAGGCGTGCGACGCACACGGCGTGCTGCTGGTGTTCGACGAGATCGCGACCGGGTTCGGACGTACGGGCGCGTTGTTCGCGGCGGAGCACGCGGCGGTGACGCCGGACGTGATGTGCGTGGGCAAGGCGCTGACCGGCGGCTACCTGACGATGGCGGCCACGCTGTGCACGTCACGGGTGGCCGAGGGCATCTCGCGGGGCGAGGTGCCGGTGCTGGCCCACGGGCCGACGTTCATGGGCAATCCGCTGGCGGCGGCCGTGGCCTGCGCCTCCATCGGGCTGCTCCTCGGCCAGGACTGGCTCGGGGAGGTCAAGCGGATCGAGGCGGGCCTGCGTGACGGGCTGGCGCCCGCCGCCGCGCTGCCGGGCGTGACGGACGTACGCGTCCTCGGGGCGATCGGGGTGGTCCAGCTCGACCACGCCGTCGACATGCGGGCGGCGACGGAGGCGGCCGTGCGCGAGGGCGTGTGGCTGCGGCCGTTCCGCGACCTGATCTACACCATGCCGCCGTACGTCACGGGCGACGTGGACGTGGCACGGATCGCCCGCGCGGTGTGCGCGGCGGCACGGGAGGGATGACATGCCGGTACTGGTGATCACGGGCACGGGCACGGAGATCGGCAAGACGGTCGTGACCGCGGCCGTCGCCGCGGCGGCGCTGGCGGGCGGCCGGTCGGTGGCCGTGCTGAAGGCCGCGCAGACGGGCGTACGGCCGGACGAGCCGGGGGACGCCCAGGAGGTGGCGCGCCTCGCGGGCGCCGTGACGGCCGCCGAAGTGGCCCGGTATCCGGAGCCGTTGGCGCCGGGTACGGCCGCGCGGCGGGCCGGCCGGGCGCCGGTGCACCCCGAGGAGGTGGCGGAGGCCGCGGACAAGCTGGCGACCGAGCACGACCTGGTGCTGGTCGAGGGCGCGGGCGGCCTGCTCGTGCGCTTCGACGCGGCCGGCGGGACGCTGGCGGACGTCGCCGGGCTCCTCGGAGCGCCGGTGCTGCTGGTGGCGTCGGCCGGGCTGGGCACGCTGAACACGACGGAACTGACGGCGCGTGAGCTGCGCTCCCGTGGGCTGGAGCTGCCGGGCGTCGTGATCGGCAGCTGGCCCGGGGCCCCGGACCTCGCCTCGCGCTGCAATCTCGCGGACCTCCCGGACGTCGCCGGCGCTCCCCTGCTCGGCGCCCTGCCCGCCGGCGCGGGCTCCCTCCCGCCGGCCGCCTTCCGGTCGACGGCACCGCATTGGCTGGCGCCCCGGCTGGAGGGCACGTGGGACGCGGACGCGTTCCGGTCCCGGGAGGCGCCCTGACGGGGCCCTTGTAGGTCGGCCACCTCCACCTCCGGAGCACCGCGCCGGCGGCGGCACCGGGGCCCCGGACCGGTTCCGGAGCCGACAGACACGCCCACCGGCGCAGCCGACCTTCACCGGCCGGAGACCCGGGCCCTGGCGGCACCACC